>JAWOAO010000330.1:0-3949 GCA_046498485.1 Marinobacter sp.
ATGCCCTGGGCATGCTTGTAAACATCAAAATTCAATCCGGCCAGCTGTGCCGGATAGGCGAATTCATTCGCCGCATCCTTGAGCAACGCGGCATATAACACGGCAGCAGCCGTCTGGCTTGGTCGCTGCCCCACTTCCGGCGAACGGAAGTTGATATAGGTGGCACCTCGGGGAATCCTGAACTCGGGATCCTGCCCAAACCACACCGATTGCCTCGCCTCGCTCAAGGCCAGGGCCGGGACCGGCAACAGCTCTTCCTCCAACGGCACCACGCTGACATCTTCCGCAATAAATGCGTTTGGCGCCGGCAGAGCCAACCCGGCATCTTTAACCGGTGTAGTCCAGCGGGCGAGCTGCTGGTCGGTAACCTGGGTCCTGCCATAGGGCACTTCGTAATGATCCGACACCCGGTCGGTTTGTACAGACGAATCACTGAGAGTGATCAATGCATTCCCCGGCACCAGATCCTGCAGCAACTGTTCCAGCATCCGTTCGTCGTAATTCGACATCAGGCTGGAGCCACGCAAGATATCCTCGGGCGTGTAGTAATGCATGCTGTTCGAGAGTCCGGCGACATAATTGACCGGGTTGGTCTGCTCCCGAAAGCGAAAGCCGAGCTCGGCCAGCTGGGATTGCTCGTTGTAAAGCCACTGCTGCGGGCCTTCTTCACGGAGCATATCCAGATAAGCGAACAACAGCTGAAGGACGCGTTCGTAGCGTTCCACACCTTCCTCAGTCAGGGTAATGCCCACGTTAAACAGCGCGCCACCCCGCCAGCCCAGGCCAGAGCCCGCGCCCAGGCCCTCTGCCAGCCCCTCTTCCTTGAGACGCGACAGCAGGCTGCCCGCACCTTCGTGTCCCACCAGGTTACCGATGTAGGCCAGTGGGTTAGCAGTATAGTCGCTGCGATAATCGGCTATGGGAAAGGCCACTTCCAGTTGCCTGCTTGTCGCCAGGGGCTTGACCGTAAGCAGCAGCGGCAGTTTCTCGGGGACAAACAAGGGCTCGGTAATCGGTTCCGGCTCCACATCCCGGTTAGGTACATCCTCGAACATCGGCACCACCAGCGCCTCGAGTTCATCCAGGGATTCGGCACCAAACACCACCAGGCGCATCATGTTCGCCGAGTAGTGGCGCTCGTAAAATGCCACTAAATCATGCCGTATACTGGCCTTGGGCCGATCGGCCAGCGTCTCCAGGCTGCCCACAGTGAACTGGCTGAATGGATGGGCTGGATTCATTGATTCCTGCAGTACATCCAGGCCACGCCGCGAATCGCTTTTAAGCCCCATCTGGAACTCGGCCTCGACCGCGTTCATTTCCCGCCCCACGTACTGCTCATCAAAGCGTGGCGCGATAAAGAACTGGGCGAAACGATCCAGCGCCCCGGGCAAATGGGCGGCCTGGATATCAAAAAAGTAGTTCGTATGCTCGAAACTGGTATAGGCGTTACGGCTACCGCCATGTTCGGTGACAAACGCTTCGTATTCCGCTGCATCAGGGTACTTGTCCGTACCCAGGAACAGCATATGCTCAAGAAAATGGGCCAGGCCGGCGCGTCCGGGAGGATTGTCGCCACTACCCACCAGAACATCGAGCGACGCCGCAGCCTTTGGTGCACCGGGATCGGAAACCAACAGCACCTGCATCCGGTTATCCAATGTCAGGTGACGGTAAGCATAATCATCGTTCGGGCTCTGCAGGGGTTGAGCCGGGGAATCCGGCTGCGTCGCACATGCAGCCAACAACAGCACACAACTGCCCGCGAGGGATCTGAAACCCCATCCGCTAAATCTCAAACCCATGTACTACTCCAGTTCGTCAGTGTCAGCCCGGTCCAGACGGCTCGGCCAGGCGTTGATGATAGCCTTGATCAGGGTTGCCAGGGGAATCGCAAAAAACACGCCCCAAAGGCCCCATATCCCGCCAAAAAACAATACCGCCAGAATGATGGCTACCGGGTGCAAATTCACCGCTTCGGAAAACAGCAGCGGCACGAGGACATTGCCATCCAGTGCCTGGATAATCAGGTAGACAATCAAGACGTAATAAAATTCATTGGCAAAGCCCCACTGAAAGTAGCCCACGATAAGTACGGGCACCGTAACCAGCGCGGCACCGAGGTACGGAATGATGACGGAAAGCCCCACCATCAATCCCAGCAAGGCCGCATAATTCAACCCCAGTAACACGAAGCTCACATAGCTGACAGAACCCACGATGAAGATTTCGAGCGCCTTGCCACGGGCATAATTAGCCACCTGGGTATTCATTTCCGTCCAGATGCGGCGCAATAGCGGCCGTTCTTGAGGGAGAAATGTCGCCATCCAGTCCAGAACCACCTGGCGATCCTTGAGGAAAAAGAACACCAGTATCGGAATCAGGATCATATACACCAGCACCATGAGAATACTGGGGATGGTTGCCAGTGACCAGGTGACCAGGCGCTGGCCAAGACCGCCCATTTCCGCCTGGGCCAGCGTCACCAGCTGATTGATTTGCTGCTGGCTGAAAAGCTCGGGATAGCGCGCCGGCAGGACCGCAAGGAGTTCGCGGCCCTGTTCAAGCATTCTGGGCAGTTCACTTGCCAGACCTACCAGCTGTCGCCAGACCAGTGGCAGCAGCCCGAGGGTCACGCCGAAGAAAATACTGATGAAGATCAGGAACGCTACCGTGACCCCCACCCATTGTGGCAGCCCCCGCCGCTGCAGCTGGCTCGCCAGCCCTTCGACCAGATAGGCCAACACAATTGCCGCCAGAACCGGGGCCAGGATGTCGCCGATCGTTATCAGCAACAGGACCGCCGCAACCAGCAGCACCAGCAACAGTACCGATTCCTCCTCGAACAGATAACGTTGGTACCATTTGTTAAAAATTTCCAACATAAAACCGGTTCCGGGTCAGGGTGATTTCTCAAGCAGATGGGTATACACCCCTGCAGATTCTTCGGATACCAACAAAGTATGGCCGGATTGCTCAGCAAACACCCTGAAATCCCGGACTGAGCCCTGGTCAGTCGCCAGCACTCTCAGGCGCTCGCCAGGCTGCATCCGGTTAAGGGCCCGCTTGGCTTGCAGCAGCGGCATGGGACACTCCAGCCCGCGCGCATCAACTTCGATTATTACGCTCATCGTAGCCCCCAGATTGACGTCCTGCATACCCAGGCGGGCCACAGTATATCCATTGGGAACCCGCACCCCAACAGTGTTGAACTTTTATGGTATCACGGCCTCTGAATCCGGGTGGGCAAGCTTGTTACGGCACTGCCAGTCTGGGGTACAATGGGCTAATCGGGGCCCCGTATCCTCTGGCCTACCAGACGGTGATATTTTTCCGCATGACTTCAGCTATCTCCAGATATACGCTCAGTTTGCTGCTTTCGTTGACGATTGTGAGCAGCGGCGTCCGTGCGGACGACAATCTGAAGCTGCCGAATCTTGGCGAATCAAGCACCAGCCTGTTTTCCGCGGAGTATGAATACAAGCTCGGCAGAACCTGGCTGAGCATATTTCGCAGCCAGGTCAGGACAGTGGACGATCCGCTGCTGTTCGATTACCTGGAAGATCTGGTATATCGACTGGTAACCCACAGTGAGCTTGACGACCGTCGCATCGACCTGGTTTTGGTAGACAATCCCACCATTAACGCTTTTGCGGTACCCGGCGGCATTATCGGCGTACACAATGGCCTGCTGCTCTATGCCCAGACCGAAGATGAACTGGCCACGGTGTTGGCTCACGAGATCGCTCACCTCAGCCAGCGGCACTTCTCGAGGCGGGTGGAATTCCAGCGCCGTCAGCAACCACTTAATCTTGCCGCCATGCTGGCGGGGTTCGTTCTGCTGGCCGCTGCCGGTGGCGAGGCTGGCATGGCGGCCCTTTCGGCCGCGCAGGCCGCCGCCCAGGACTCCGCACTCCGCTATAGCCGCAGCAATGAAGCCGAAGCTGAC
>JAWOAO010000350.1:0-2869 GCA_046498485.1 Marinobacter sp.
CGGCTGTTCCTGGCAGGCATGCTTGACGGCATTCTCGATCAGGTTACGCACCAGGATGGCGAAGGCATCGGGATCGAGGAAGGAGTTCACTTCACGCTCGGGCAGGGTCAGGATAATGCGCCCCGGTACCTGACCGTCAAAATCGCCGACGATCATCGCCAGTATCGGCACCAGGTTGTGCTGATCCTGCGATATGGCGCCCCCGCCCTCGGCTTTTGCCAGCTCGAGCAGTTTCCCGGACAGCATCGACAAGCTGCGCAGCGCTGCCTCAATCTCGGCAACATTTTCCTTCAGTTGATCACCCTGTATCTGGGTTTTCAGTCGCTGCACTTTGGCGAGCGCGGTGGCCAGGGGGGTCCGCAATTCATGGGCGCTGTTGGCGGTAAAACTCCGTTCTGTGTCAAGGGCGCGGTGCAGTCGTTCCAGCAACCGGTTGACGGCCATGGCGATCGGCTCAAATTCTTTTGGTAACCGATCCTCTGCTACGGGGGTGAGATCTCCTGCACCCCGGGATTCTATCGATTGCTGGAATTCGACCACCGTGCGCAGGGAAAGCCGGACAATCCACCAGACCCCCAGCAGGCTGATCGGAATCAGGAACACCAGCGGCATCAGCAAGGCCAGCCCCGCCTCCAGTGCCGCTTCGCGCCGGTGAGCCAGAGGTTCAGTCACCTCAATAAAAATGGTGTCACTGACCGCAGACGCTCCGTAGATCCGGTGTGTCGAGGTGTTTGAAAACCCTTCCCGGGGCAGTGGGCCAAACACCGCGGGATCGGCATCGTGGGACTGGAGCAGGAGCTTGCCTTGTTGGTCCCGGACCAGATAGGTGAGGTATTCGTCATGGTCTTTCAGGGCCGGGGCGGTTTGATTCCCGGTGCCATTTTCCCGGTTCAGAATGTCGGTGACGGCCAGCGGCAGGATGCGCTGGGCGGTTTCTTGCAGGGCGCTGTCGAACACCTCGTTCATTTCGTGCTGCGCCACGAGTCCGGACGCGGTAACGCCTAGTAGCCAGAGCAGGGTGACGCCAAGTGTCAGGCCGATGCTCAGGCTTTTTTGTAAGCTGCTTCTAGTGCTCATGTGTTTCCAGGCGGTAGCCCATGCCCCTGACCGTTATGATGGCATCGCGCCCCAGTTTCTTGCGCAAACGGCTGACATAAACCTCAATGGTGTTACTTTCGATTTCTGCCCCGAAGGCGTACAGGCGATCTTCCAGCTGCGACCGCGACAATAAGATTCCGGGCCGCTGGATAAAGCCCTCGAACAGTGCCCACTCCCGGGCAGTCAGCTCTACCGGCTGGCCGTCACGACGGATGCGGTGATCGCCAAGATCCACTTCCAGATCACCCACCTGTATCAGCGGACTTGGATTGCCCCGGTAACGACGGGCGACTGCGGCGACACGGGCGGACAGTTCGGAAAGATCAAAGGGCTTTACCAGGTAATCGTCGGCGCCAGCGTTGAGCCCTTCAATCCGGTCTGACACCCGGTCCCTGGCGGTAAGGATGATCACGGGGGTGGTGTTTCCGGAGGTTCTCAGTTTTCTCAAAAAACCGAAGCCATGGCCGTCCGGCAGCATCAGGTCGAGCAGGATCAGATCGTAGGCGGTGGTCTGTACACTGGCTTCGGCAAAGCCCAGGGTTTGCACCCAGTCGACCGCGTGGCCGTCATCAGCAATCTGATCCCGCACGGCCTCGCCCAGCCCGGCCGTATCCTCAACCAACAGTACCCGCATAGCTCACCTCTGATCCAGCCTCAGGAGAACGATACTACAGCCGCGACCTGACAGCAGCCTGAACGGCTCTGAACCTTGATCTGCCCCCGCCACCGAGCTTCAGCTGACTGTCAGGTTCAGTCGATAACCTTATCCCAACTATTCGAGATATCGGTTGGAGAAGAGGTCATGATCCGGATAATTCTACCTTTCATTATGCTGGTTTCCGGGCTCTGGGCCTGGAATCTCGCTGCAGGCCCGGGGGCGGCTTCGGCCTGGTCGGTCTATGACCAGGGCCTGTTGCTCAGCGGCTGGTTGGCCATCGCACTGATGTCGCTGACGATGATGCTGGCGCTGCGACCGGCCTGGCTGGAACGGCCGCTGGGCGGACTGGACCAGATCTATCGCACTCATAAATGGGCCGGCATTCTGGCGGTGGTATTCGCCGCTGCCCACTGGCTGATTGAAATGGGTGATGACGTCATCGAGTCGATGTTCGGCGAAGCGGGTCAGCATGAGCAGCATTATTCCGGGTTTATTGACACCATGCGCGACGCCGCCGAAGACGTTGGCGAGTTCGCCATTTATTGTCTGTTTGCCATGTTGCTGATCACCCTGTGGCGCAAATTTCCTTACAAATATTGGCGTTATCTGCACCGGGTTATGCCCGCGCTTTACCTGTTGCTGGCGTTCCATGCGGCGTGGCTTACTCCGCTGCCATGGTGGCAGCAACCGATTGGTGTGCTGATGGCCATCCTGCTCACCGGAGGCAGCCTCGCCAGCGTGCTTTCCCTGACCGGCAGAGTTGGCCGTCGTCGCCAGGTCCAGGGCTCGATCACGGCCATTAATACCCCGGCCCGGGATATCACCGAGGTTACCTGCCATTTGGCATCAGCCTGGCGGGGGCACCGCGCGGGACAGTTTGCGCTGGTGACCTTTAATACCCTGGAAGGTGCCCATCCGTTCACCATTGCCAGTGCTGACCAGGGAGATGGCACCGTCACTTTCCTCATTAAATCGCTCGGGGACTTTACCCGTCATCTCAGCGATAAAATCAGGGTAGGGCAAACCGTGACGGTTGAAGGCCCTTACGGTCGTTTTGATTTCAATCGAAGGAACCGCAAGTCCCACCAGATCTGGATTGCCGGAGGCATTGGC
>JAWOAO010000421.1:0-7193 GCA_046498485.1 Marinobacter sp.
ACAGGCGCGCCAGCACTATCGCGAAGGCATTGAGCGGTTGCGATCTGCCGTGGCACGGTCGTTTCCGGAAGGCACGGCGGTTATCCGCCTGGGCGCGCTGGCCTACGAGATCCGGGATCAGGGGGCCTGAACGCCCCGCAGGTGTTCGGGGTCCAGCAGGCCAGCGGCAATGGCCAGGCCGGTCACATCCGGCAGTCGCTCAGCGCCCAGCCGCTTCATCACCCGGGCCCGGTACAGGTCAATGGTTTTAACGCTGACATCCAGCTGCTCGGCAATTTCCCGGCTGGTGTAGCCCTGGGCCAACGGCAGGAAGACGTCGCGTTCGCGGCGGGTGAGGGTGCTGATCAGGGCTTCGGTATCGCCGCTGGCGGGGCTTTTTGCCGGCGCGGCTGAGGTGCCCTGCAGCGCCTGCTGAACACTGTCCAGCAGCAGCTGTTCGTTAAACGGTTTTTCGATGAAATCGAAGGCGCCAGACTTGAACGCCCGAACCACGATGGGCACGTCCGCGTGGCCAGAGATGAAGATGATGGGGACATTCAGATCCCGCTTCTGCAGTTCCTCCTGCACATTCAGCCCGCCCAGCCCGGGCATGCGGATGTCCAGGACCACGCAGCCGGGGCGACAACCTGCCACTGCCTCCAGAAACTGCCGGCCATCACTGTACGCCTTGACTTCAAGCCCGACGGATTCCAGCAGCCACTGGGTTGATTCCAGCATGCCGGCATCGTCGTCGACCACATACACGGTGTTGGCGGGAGACAGGGGGTTACCGGACATCGGGATTGACTCCTGAGTGATTTTTTTGAGTGCAGCGAAGGTTGTTGGCAGGAAACCTGCAGATCAGCGCGAGCCCGCCGGTTTGCACCCGGGTGGCATCGAGAAAGCCGCCAAAGCCCTCGATGATCGAACGGCTCATAGACAGCCCCAGGCCCAGGCCTTTGGGCTTGCTGGTGTAGAAGGGCTGGAACATCTGGCGGATGCCCTCGTCATCCAGACCGGTGCCCTCATCGGTGACCTGAATCAGGGTTTCCTGCTGGTCGTTCACGCAGGTGCTGACCACAATGCGTGAGCTTCCGGCGCTGCCAGAATCGGGATTGGCCTCGACGTTGGCTTCGACGCCGTTGCGGATCAGGTTGATCAACACCTGCTCCAGCAAGACCGGATCGGCGGTAATGACCGGCGTGTCCGCCGCCAGGTTTTCATAAAGTCGCACGCCGTTCTTGTCGGCTTCCCACTGACACAGGCGCACGACGTCGGTGATCACTGCGTTCAGCGAGACCGGTCCCATCCGTTTCTCGCCTTTGCGCAGAAACGCTCGCAGCCGTTTGATCACTTCTGATGCCCGATTGGCGTGGTGCACGATTTTCTGCAAGCCGTCGTCAACCTTGCTGAGCTTTTCCGGCTGCTGGTCGGCTTCTTTCAGGAAACGCTGGCTGGCCGAGGCAAAGTTCACGATGGAGGCCAGCGGCTGGTTCATCTCATGGGCAATGCTGGAGGCCAGCTCGCCCAGGGTTGCCAGGCGCGCGGTGTGGGCCAGCTCGTCGGCCAGCAGGCGGGTCTGCTCTTCTGATGCCACCCGGGCGGTAATGTCGCGGGACACGCTGATGACCTCCACCACAGCGCCGGTGTAAGTCTCGCGAATGGCCCGGCTGGCAATCTCGAACCAGCGCCGGCTGCCGTTCCGGTGCAGAATCTCCAGGGTCATGGTGGCGTAACCGTCTTCCCGCAGCCGGTGCCGGGTCAGGGCCAGCTGTTCCGCGGCATGGTCGCCCTGAAATACCGTCTCGAGCGCCTGGCCCCGCAATTCTTCCGGCCAGTAACCCAGCAGTCGCCAGGACGCCGGGGTGGCGTCAATGAAGCGGCCATCCGGGGCATGACGGGAAATCAGATCGGTGGTGTTCTCGGTAATCAGCCGGTACAGGCGGCTGGAGCGGACGGCTTCTTCCTGGGTGAGAATGTCCTGGGTGGCGTCGCGCCCCCGTATCAGCACCTGCTGGCTGTCCGGGTCCGGAATGAAGCACCACAGGCAGATAGTGCCGGCAAATCGGGATTCCACGTTCTCGATGGCTCGCCCTTGCTCGAGTGCCGATGCGACCAGCGCTCCGGCATTTACCGGCAGCAACTGGCCAGCGGTATTCAGCTGTGCTTTGTTTAGTAAAGCCTCTGCTGAAGCATTCGTGGTTAGCACGTCTGCCCTGGCATTCACGGTCAGGGTGGGCTGCGGGTCTTTGGCCACTAGTGGGCTGAAAGCGATCGGCTTTTTAGATTGGCTCATAGAGTTATAGTAATGTTCCTATAATACCATGGTAGAGTTTCTAATATTATTGCTGTGATCTACCATTTTGGGCACTTTGAAGTATAGCTGCTTTGGCTATTTTTCTGAATACGCCATAAGCCATAAGAACAACATTCGAGTTAGAGGACCACGCCAATGACTTCGATCTTTGACCAGGGCCTTGCGCCCAGGGACGCCAATTACGCTGTCCAGTCCCCCATTGATTTTATCGAGCGCACCGCCAGTGTGTATCCGGATTATCCGGCGATCATTCACGGTGCCATCCGCCGCAACTGGGCCGACACCTATGACCGTTGCCGCCGCCTGGCCTCCGCCCTCAAGGGCCGGGGTATTGGTAACGGTGACACGGTTGCCGTCATGCTGCCGAACATTCCCGCCATGGTCGAGTGCCATTTTGGTGTGCCCATGGTTGGTGCGGTGCTGAACACCCTGAACGTGCGCCTGGATGCCGAGGCCATCGCCTTCATGCTGGAGCACGGTGAGGCCAAGGTGGTGATTGCCGATCGCGAATTCGGTCAGGTGGTCAAAGACGCGATTCGTCATCTGGAGCACAAGCCGCTGGTGATTGATGTCGATGATCCGGAATACGGAGAAGGTGTTCAGGTCAGTGATCTCGACTACGAAGCGTTCCTGCAGGAAGGCGATCCGGAATTCCAGTGGGGCTTCCCGGCCGACGAGTGGGATGCCATCTCCCTGAACTATACCTCCGGCACGACCGGCAATCCGAAAGGTGTGGTGTATCACCACCGCGGTGCCTACCTCAATGCCTTGGGCAATCAGGCGGTCTGGTCGATGGCCATGCACCCGGTGTACCTGTGGACGCTGCCGATGTTCCACTGCAACGGCTGGTGTTTTCCCTGGACCATCACCGCTATGGCGGGCACCCACGTGTGCCTGCGCCGGGTGGATCCGGAGAAAATTCTGCAGTTGATCCGGGACCATCAGGTGACTCACATGTGTGGCGCGCCGATTGTGCTGAATGCGCTGCTCAACGCCTCTGCCGAAGCCAAAGCCGGCATTGATCACGAAGTGAAATCGATGACCGCCGGTGCAGCGCCTCCCGCCCAGGTGATTGGTTCTATCGAAGAAATGGGCATCAAGGTCACGCACGTGTACGGGCTGACCGAAGTGTACGGTCCGGTGACCGTGTGCGCCTGGAAATCCGAATGGGATGAGCTGCCGCTGCGCGAACGCGCCCAGATCAAGGCGCGCCAGGGTGTCCGCTATCACACTCTGGGCGGCACCATGGTTGGCGACCCCAGCACCATGCAGCCGGTCCCGAAGGATGGCCAAACCATCGGTGAGATCTTCCTGCGCGGTAACACCGTGATGAAAGGCTACCTGAAGAACCCGTCCGCCACCGAAGAAGCCTTTCGGGGCGGCTGGTTCCATACCGGTGACCTGGCGGTGTGGCATGAAGACGGTTACCTGGAAATCAAGGATCGCCTGAAAGACATCATCATCTCCGGTGGCGAGAACATCTCCACCATCGAAGTTGAAGATACCCTCTATCGCCACCCGGCGGTGATGGAAGCCGCCGTTGTGGCGCGGCCGGATGAAAAGTGGGGTGAAACACCCTGTGCCTTTATTACCCTCAAACCCGAGGCAGGTGATGTGTCTGAAGAGGACATTATCGAATTCTGTCGCGGGCATCTGGCCCGGTTCAAGGTACCCAAAACCGTAGTCTTCTCGGAGCTGCCAAAAACATCCACCGGCAAGATCCAGAAGTTCGTGTTGCGGGGGCAGGCTAAAGAACTGAATTGATCTCCTGAAGGGTGGTGCCGTGGGGCGCCACCGAACCTGGTCACAAAAACAACATTGACTGGCGCACCCGACCGGTGTGCCTGGAGGCAATATCGTGCAAATGTTTCACAGAAAGAATGGTGAAGAACAGCCGTTCTGGCCGGCTGGCCCGTTTAAAATCCGTCTTCCGTTTATTCACTATCGCTGGGAATTCGCGGAGATGGTGCAGGCACTGATCATGTTCGTGGTCAGCCTGGCGATGATTCCCCTACTGGAAACCTATCTTGGCGTGCCTTACGACGTCGCTTTGGCCTATGTCGTCATCTGTGGTATCGGTTTTATGCTGCCGGCGTTGCTGGGCGTGCCCCTGGTGCCGGGCTGGATTACCCCGGGTATTCCGGTAGTGTTGCTGTTCCTGTCGGATTACGAACCAGGCCCCGAGGCGATTCAGGCGATGTTCGCCCTGCAGTTTCTGGTGTTTGTCATCTTCCTGTTCCTGGGGGTTACCCGTCTGGGCAGCAAGCTGGTGGAGCTGATTCCCCGTTCCATGAAAGGCGGCATCATCATCGGCGCCGGTATTGCGGCACTGATGGGTGAGATTGAGGCCGGCGGCCGGTTGGCCAATACCCCGATCTCACTGATTGTGGGTGGCCTGGTCTGCCTGTACCTGATGTTCTCGGTGTCGTTCAAAGGCTTTGTCGATACCAACGTGCTGGCCCGCAAAATTGCCAATTACGGTATGGTGCCGGGAATGGTTATAGCGATTCTTGTCGGCTTCGCTACCGGTGAGTACGACGTACCGAATGTTGAATGGGGCATTACCAAGCCGGCGTTTGACCAGCTCTGGAACTACCTGCCGTTCAGCGTTGGTTTTCCGGATCTGAACATCTTCCTGTACGCCATTCCGACCGCGGTTATTGCCTACGTGATCGCCTTTGGTGACATCGTGGTCGGGCAATCGCTGATGAGCCGTGTCGATCACCTTCGTAAAGACGAAAACATCGACAACAGCATCGACCGTGTCCACCTGGTAACGGCCATTCGCAACGGTGGCCACGCCTTATTCGCGCCGTATCCCGGCCTGGCGGGTCCGATCTGGACCGCGGTAACAGCCACCATGGCCGAGCGTTACAAGTATGGCCGCAACGCCATGGACTCCATCTACAGCGGTGGCGGTACTTTCTGGATCACGGGCTTTATCGCCTTGTTCATGCTGCCACTGGTGAGTTTCTTCCAGCCGGTGCTGCCGATTGCGCTGTCGCTGACCCTGTTGCTGACGGGCTACATCTGCCTGATGGTGGGTCTTGAGCAACTGGAGAACAATACTGAACGCGGGATTGCCGGCACCATGGGTGTGGTATTGGCAGTCTACGGCGCAGGCTGGGGCCTGGCGACCGGTGCCATCCTGTACTTCCTGATTGAGCGCACGCATATGCTCGGATTCACCCCGGACCCTGACGCCCCGGGTGCGAAAGAAAGCAAAGAATACTGAATCTGACACCGCTGGCTCCAGCGGCGTCAATCCACTGTGTGTCCTTGGGAGGCTTTATGCCTCCCTTTTTTTGTGAGCGATCGGCAGGGGGATGCTGAAATTTTCACCAGCGTGTGCAAGACAAACCCGTCTGCACCCGGTTCGTGGTAGCCTTTCAGTGAAATTTCAGGACCCCTCCCCATCAAAGGACGCCAGGTTTATGACCAAAACCACCCAAAACCTTGTTGATACCCTGTTGGAAGCACACGTCAAACATGAGATGGCCGCTTTGAAAGGGGCGAAATTGCAGAAGTTTCTTGATCAGGAGGTGGACCAGCTTCTGGATCACGCCGGCACGGTCACGCTGAACCGGCTGACCAATGTCGATCAGATCATGGGTGTGATCCGGCGGATTGTTGAGGATATGGAACTGGACGCTGGCATTCCTGAACTGGCGGCGGAGATGGCAGCAGAGGTCATGAAGGCTCCGGTGCAATCTGACACCACCCTGGGTGAGATTCTGTCCCGGGAACAGGCCAGCGAATTTATCGAAGAGGCGCTGGGGCTGCGCAATCAGCGTGAACGGATCATCGCCGAGATCATGGCGCACCCGGTTTACCAGGAGTTGGTGTCGAATGTGGTCTATCACGGCCTGGTCAACTATCTGTATGAAGACAACATGATCGCCCGCTCCGTGCCCGGCGTTGGCTCGATGATGAAGTTTGGCAAGAAAATGGCCAACAAGGCGGTGCCGGGGCTGGATGAAACGTTTGAGCGGCGTATCAAAGCCTGGTTGTCGGACAGCTTGCCCGGATTGCTTGCCCGCAGTGAGCAGTTTTTGCATAAGGCGTTCTCGGCCGACGAGCTCCGGGACAGCGTCATGGCGGCCTGGGTTTCTCTTGAGGTGCAGACGATTGACGAGTTGCAGGACGGCCTGGGCGAGGTGGAGCTGCAGGCGTTTGTGGTGCTGGGTTACGAGTTCTGGCTGAATTTCCGTAAAACCGGCTATTTTGATGGCTGCGCCCAGGCCGTGGTTAACCACCTGTTCGTCAAGTACGGCGATCGACCGATCATGGAATTGTTGCAGGACGTTGGCGTCACCCGGGAGGTGATTGTCGTTGAGGTAGAAGCTTTGGCGTTGCCGATTATCGACGTGCTGCGCGAGGAAGGGTACCTGGAAGCGCTGGTGCGCCGGAGACTGGGATCGTTTTACCGCTCAGCTGCAGCGAAGAAACTGTTGGCGGAATCCTGATGCCGGGCGTTACCGCGGCTTGAACACAAAAAGGCCGGAAGATGTGAGTCTTCCGGCCTTTTTGTGTGTTGCCTGAAGAGCGTGCTGATTACCGGTTCCGGTCTCAGCGCTCCAGGTATTGCAGCTTGTCGGGCTTGCCGTCCCACTCTTCGGCATCTGGCAGCGGATCTTTCTTTTCGGTGATGTTTGGCCACTTGGCGGCCAGATCCGCATTGATCTCCACGAACTGAGCCTGATCGGCCGGCAGTTCGTCTTCGGAGAAAATGGCCTCGGCCGGGCATTCGGGCTCGCACAGGGCGCAGTCGATGCACTCGTCCGGGTCGATCACCAGAAAATTGGGGCCTTCGTAGAAGCAGTCCACCGGGCAGACTTCCACGCAGTCGGTGTATTTGCACTTGATGCAGTTATCAGTAACGATAAACGCCATGGTC
>JAWOAO010000089.1:0-8972 GCA_046498485.1 Marinobacter sp.
GAAGCTCAAACACACGCCACCGATCAGCGACAGGTAGCGGCTACCGGCAGCATAGGACACCATAGACATGGCCGGAATCGGTGAAAAGCCGATGACGCGATCCGGGCCAAACTTCTTGGCGGTGTAAACGTTGGAGGCGGCAATCAGCTCGTTGGTTTCGTCCCAGTCGGAGCGAACAAAACCGCCCATACCGCGGCGCGGTTTGTATTCGGCCGTCTTGCTGGGATCTTCAACAATAGAAGCCCAGGCATCCACCGGGTCATTGAACTGAACGCGGGCGGCGCGCCAGAGCTTCATCAGGCTCTTGCGCATCAGCGGGTACTTCAGGCGGTTAGCGCTGTACATGTACCAGGAATAGCTGGCGCCCCGTGGGCAGCCGCGAGGCTCGTGGTTCGGCAGGTCCGGACGGGTGCGCGGGTAGTCGGTTTGCTGGGTTTCCCAGGTAACCAGACCGTTCTTGACGTAGATTTTCCAGCTACAGGAGCCGGTGCAATTGACCCCGTGAGTGGAGCGCACGATTTTGTCATGCTGCCAGCGCTGACGGTAACTGTCCTCCCAGTCGCGGTTGACGTCATGGGTTTCGCCGTGGCCATTGGCAAATGGCTCACGCTTCTTTTTGAAGTAACTCAGTTTGTCGATCAAATGACTCATGGTCTCTCTCTCCATCAACCCGTTGGCCGGATCGCCGTTCCGATGTAGTTCTGGTGTAGCTCCGATTTAACCTCATTGTGTGGGATAAAAACCCTGAAATCTGCGGGGTTACTACCAGATAACCCGGCTGTACCACCCTGTGGGTACAGCGGTCATATCCCCGGGTGGAGAAGACTTCTTCGCTCCTCATGACGGGCGTCACGAGCAAACATCAGGAGGCTGCAACTGAGCAAGACAAACAGAATCATGAACACCGCCGTGCGTACCCCGAGCCATTGATTAACGGCCCCGAACAGCACCGGCAAGACGAACGCGATAGAGCAGGCAATCACCAGCAGCAGCCCCGCAAACAGTGCGGCTTCGGAACGGTTGGCCAGTATCACCATGCGCTGGAGGCTACCCATGGCACAGCCCATGGCGACCCCCAGCAGCACAATAAAGCCGCCTTCAAGGGCAAGCGGCAGTGCAAACTCAATGGTGATCGTGCCGTCAACGCCGCGAATAAAAAGCGACATGGGGGGATACGACAGTACAGCCAGTGCAAACAGAGACAGCGCCAACGAACGGCTGGCCACTCTGGAGCTGCCAAACCGGTCGGAAAGCGCCCCGCCTACAATCTGGGCAAGGGCGCCGGGGATCACGAACCACTGGGCCATTCTGGCACCGGCATCGAGCTGCAGCTGGAACTGGGCTGACAGAAAATCCGGCAACCACAGTGCCAGGGCAAAAAAGCTACCCGCCACCACACCGAAGTAAATGCTCAGATGGAAAGATCGGCCCCTGCGGAGCAGGGTAATAATCCTTGCCAGCGAAATATCCTGCGCCTCACTGTCATCTGCTGCATCGGGTTCCGTCAGCATCAGCAGCAACGCGATTACCAGCAAAAGCACAATCAGATACGCCAGGGGAACGCCCTGCCAGGCAAAGGCGCTGTGAAACAGCGGCACCAGATAATAGGTGAAGCCGGCACCGGTAACCCCGGCGCCGAATACCCCCAGCACCAGGCCCAGCCGCTTGACGTCACAATGGCTGACCACAAACTGCAAGCCCGCACTGTAGAATCCGCCGGCCAGGCCAAGCCCGCTGGCAACGATCAGGTATCCGTAAAAACTGTTGACTGCCAACAACAGCGCCATGCACACCGCCAACCCCGAAAGGCACCAGAGCATAACCGAGCGAGCACCATAACGCTGAGCTGCAAGCCCCGCCGGTATCGCCAGTAACGCGCTGACCGCCATGGGCATGGCCAGCAACATCCCGAACTGGAGATTGGACAACGCCAATTCCGCTCGCAAATGCACACCGGCAACGGCAAACAGAGTCCAGCAGCCGGCCGCGATGACAAAACCGGTCACCGCCAGCGGTAGGATCACCGCCAGTGAATCCAGTGTATTGCCGTCCTGTTGTGGATGCTGCGCCATTCCCTTGCTCCGAAAAACCAACCTGCAGTGTCAACTTTTGCCAGTAAAAGGGTCAAAGGTTATGATGGCGTATTAACCATTGGGGTAATTGACTATCCTCAAGGAGGTATCACCAAACGGGCTGTTACGCCATAATCTGGCGACGGAAGCCGTGCCTCCGACAAATTCCGGGCAGGACGTATTTCATGAGATCGAGCAGTCCCCTTGTTAACCGGTTCGCCGCAGTCATCGGCGCGATCGTACTGACTGCGATTGTCAGCATGTCGACCACCCTGGCGGTGTCCAACAGCATCGAAGGTAACGCCACCGACATCAACCTGGCCGGCGCCCTTCGTATGGGTGCTTTCCAACTCATCGCCCACGCCGCCTCAGAGGATGCCTGGAACGGCCCTACCCCGGCGGGTGAGCGCCTTGCCGATTACCAGGACCGGCTTCAGGACACCGCGATCCTTCGCTCGATTCCCAAGACCTCTGACCACCCTCTGGCCCGTCAATATCAGCAGGTCATTACCACCTGGGAGACCGGGCTCCGGCCGGTTCTCGAGCAACACCAATCGGGCACACCCATCACGACGGCGATGGAGCTGGCGGTTGAGGGCTACATTGCAGAGGCAAACGCCCTGGTAAACATGCTTGAGCAACGCACCGAGGCGCGTATCGACCTGCTGCACCTGATCCAGGTTATCAGCATGGTGTTCTCGATCCTGATCGTGATTGCGCTGTTCCTTGATCTGAAAAACCGCGTGCTCCAGCCACTGGGCAAGCTGGTCGACATCGCTGATGCGGTTGGTGACCAGGATTTTTCTCACAAAGCCAACCTGAAAGGCTCCGATGAATTATCGCAACTGGGCCTGGCGTTTGACCAGATGACCAGTGAACTGGCCCTGACCTATCACGAACTTGAAAGCAAAGCCCGGCAAAAAACCGAAGAGCTTGAGATTAGTCACCAGGCGCTGCAAGTGATGCACTCCGCCAGCCGTGGCCTGTTTGCCAACCATGACCTGTGCCGCAGCGCCCTCCCCCTGCTCCAGCAACTCGAACAACTATTGGGCATCGGCCCCATCCGGCTGTTCCTGCACGACAAAACATCGGCCGAGCCGGTGGAAGCGATTACCACGGCCACCGACAAGCGCCCCTTTTATTGCCGGGACCACCACTGCAATGCCTGCCTGGTGACCGCCGAGGCTTATGATGCGATGCCAATGGAGCATAGCGATGGCCGCCGGCTGTTGCTGCCCATCCGCACACCGGGAGAGCTTTTGGGCACGCTCGAGGTCTGGTATCCCGTGGCAAAAGGCATGTCGGCGACCGCCCGTCGCCTGCTGGAAACCCTGACCGACCAGTTGGCCACCGCTATTTTCCTTGAGCGGCAGATTACCGAAGAACAACAGCTGACCCTGGCCGAGGAACGCACCGTGATCGCCCGGGAATTGCACGACTCACTGGCGCAATCGCTGTCGTATCTGAAGATGCAGGTAACCCGGCTGCGACGACTGAACATCACCGGCGATCAGAAGCCCGTCCACGATGACATTCTGGAAGAGCTGAGCACCGGCCTGAACAGCGCTTACCGTCAGTTGCGGGAACTGCTGGCCACCTTCCGTCTGAAACTGGACACGCCGGATCTGGCGACCGCGCTGCGCAAAACCGTGGATGAGTTCTCAGAAAGACTGGGCATGCCGGTCAAGTTCGAATACAACCTGCCACCTCAAACGCTGTCGCCTAATGAAGAAATCCATACCCTGCAGATCGTTCGTGAAGGGCTGGCCAACGCGGTCAAGCATGCCAACGCCACCGACATCTCCGTTAGAGTGCTGTTCGAGTCTCCGCAGGTTCGAGCCAGCATCTGCGACAACGGCAAAGGCCTTCCTGGTGGCGGCCAGCCCCTGAATCACTATGGCCTGGTCATCATGCAGGACCGTGCCCGCACCCTGGGCGGCAAGGTTCAGGTCCAAAACCGCGACGAAGGCGGCGTAGAAGTCGTATTAACATTTGTACCTAAAAGCCGCAACCTGATTGCAACCGAGTCTGCACCGGCCTGAACCGGCCTGAACCGCAAATCTATCCCAATGAGAGAGACCATGGCTGAAACACCTGCAAGCATACTGCTGATAGACGATCACCCCTTGCTGCGACAGGGCATCAAGCAGTTGATCGGCATGGAAGACGATATGGCCGTGATCGGCGAGGCCAGCAACGCCGCCGATGGCATCAAGCTGGCGCTTGAAACCGAGCCAGACCTGATCCTGATGGACCTGAACATGCCGGAAATGGACGGCATCGAGGCCCTGAAAAAGTTGCGCGAGCACAACGTCAGTTCACGCATCATCATGTTCACGGTATCCGACCAGGAAGATGACGTGGTTGCCGCTCTGCGAGCCGGCGCCGATGGCTATCTGCTGAAAGACATGGAACCAGAAGACATGATCGCCCAGCTGCACCAGGCTGCCGTTGGCAAACTGGTGATCAGTGACCGCTTGACCACCCTGTTGGCCCAGGCCCTGCGTTCCAACAAACCACAACAGGCCGCGCGTCCGGATTTCGACAGCCTGACGCCACGAGAAAAAGACATCCTGAAACTGATTGCCGAAGGCCTGTCCAACAAGATGATCGGCCGCAAGCTGGATATCAGCGACGGCACGGTGAAAGTCCACGTCAAACATCTGCTGAAAAAGCTGAACCTGCGCTCACGGGTGGAGGTGGCCGTGTGGGCCGTAGAAGAAGGCCTGCACCGGGACTGAGTTATATCAACTCACCCCCGCTGAATTTGTTTTACTCTGGGCCGGTTGCTGACCGCCCGGAGTAAATCATGATCTTTTCATTACCCCCCATTGTTTCTCTGCACAGCCCGCTGTTGGAACAATCGCTGGCGATGGCCAGAGAATACCTGCCCTCCCCTGCGCCGATACTGGCGGCCATCGACCGCCGCATACCCATGCCGTTCAAACAATTGGTTGCCGAAGCACCGCTGAACCGGCTGTTTGCCGAAGCGATCGCGGACGGCGAATTCGAGGATTTTGAAGGGCGGCGGGTGCGACTGGAGATCAACGGTGGCCAACCGGGCGTGACCATTGGTTTCTGGGCCGGACGGCTGCGGCTACTTGATGGCCCCGGCGAAGCCACCATCAGGGGCTCATTGAGCGCGTTCAAGACCCTGGCCGAGCGCCGCCAAGACCCAGACCAACTGTTCTTCCAGCGCCGCCTGATTATCGAGGGCGACACCGAACTTGGGTTGGCACTGAAAAATCTGCTGGATAGCCTGGAGTGGAACCTCTCACCCCGACGCGTGCTGTTTCCCTAACCGACAGTGCCTGTCGAAATTAGCTGGATACTCAGTCAATAACCTGAACCCAGGCCTCACCTGAACGACGTTCCTGCAACTGGCCGAACGGATGGAGCATCAGCCCGTGTTCCCTGGCCTTTTCCTCAAAACCGACCCGGCCCTGCTCGGCGACACAGACCAGCAGGCCGCCGCTGGTCTGTGGGTCGCAAAGCAATGTCTTGTCCAGGCCTGTCAGACCCTCAAAGTCGCTTGCCAACGCTGCGGCATTCCGGTGGGTGCCACCGGGAATACAGTCCGAATCAATGTACTGAGCGAGGTTCGATAGCTGCGGCACTGAGTGGCGGTTAATGATGGCGCCAACTCCGCTGCCGCGGCAAACCTCCAGCAAATGGCCAGCGAGTCCAAAGCCGGTAACATCCGTCATGGCATGCACGCCGTCCACGGAAGCAAAGACCTCACCCACTTTGTTGAGGGTGCACATGGTTTCAACGGCGACCGCCAGATCAGCCTCGTCAATGCGTCGTTTTTTCAGAGCGCTGGTCAGAATTCCCACACCAAGCGGTTTGGTAAGGTACAGCAAGTCGCCGGGCCGGGCGCTGTCGTTACGGACAATACAGTCCACCGACACCTGACCGGTAACGGCCAGCCCGAAAATCGGTTCCGGCGAGTCAATGCTGTGCCCCCCTGCCAGCGCTATTCCGGCATCTGCACAGACCGCTCGGCCACCTTCGATCACCCGGGCGGCGATCTCGGGTGCCAGCCGGTTTACCGGCCAGCCCAGTATCGCGATTGCCATCAAAGGCTTGCCGCCCATGGCATAGACATCACTGATGGCATTTGCCGCTGCAATCCGGCCAAAGTCATAGGCATCATCCACCACCGGCATAAAGAAATCCGTGGTACTGATAATGCCCAGACCATTGCCGACATCAACCACGGCGGCGTCATCCCGGCTGGCATTGCCAACCAGAAGCCGTGGGTCGTGATACTCGGGGGTTGTCGTGTGCAGAATGCGGTCCAGAACGTCTGGCGCAATTTTACAGCCGCAGCCGGCGCCATGACTGAATTCGGTAAGTCGCGTTGACAAAGCAGGATCCTCTCATAACTGGGTTCTATTAAGTGACACCGGGCCGGTTGCCATCAACACCCGGCTGGATTTGCACTCATTGTCTGTCAAGTCTCTGCATAATCTCGCTTGCGTGAGGTCTTGCCAATGCCGGGATTAAAGGTATTGGTCGGATCACACTCGCAGTAATGCGCGGCCAGCCCCGGCTTCGCGACATAGAGATGGCCGACATTGTGTTCAGCCGGACATTCGGCGCCTCGCGCGTCGAGCAGTTCCATCATTCCTGTCTTCAGCGCAGCTACATCGGCGCCCTTCCTGACAATATAATCCTGATGCAGGACATGGCACATGAAATGGCCATAATAGAGTTTATGCACGAGTTGCGACTCGATCTCGGCGGGCAGTACTTCGAACCAGTCCCGGTCATTGCGCCTGAGCGCAATATCGAGCGCCAGGATTTCTTCAACCTCATGCCCGCGCAGCGCCTGATAACGCACCGCAGCACCGGCCGCAGCAAAGCGGTGTAGCCCGGCGATTCTGGCCTCACGATTATCACAGGTGAAATAGTCACCCTCGCGGCCCTGGAACAGTCGTTCGAGGGCCTGCTCGGCTTCATTGATCCCGCCGTCGTGCATCTTGAGAATCAGGTGGTGTTGGTACCGGTCGCGGAAGGCCCGCATCCGCGCGGGCAGGATATCGGGCCAGACCCGGGCCAGACCCTGCATGACCTTGTCGGTGAAACCGTGGGTCAAACGCCACTTGTTCAAGCGCGCATCAACGGCGCCCTTGATGGCAAAGAACAATGGCAATCGCGCTGTGCCCAGCTTGTCGATCATCACGACGGTATCCTTGCCGTAGCGATCGGATATATCGAAGCAGTCGCGGTGCATGTATTCGGCACTGACAGGCAGCGTGCCGAACCCGGACAGAATGTCGCGGCGCAGATCGGTCAGATCGCCGGTGTCGTTGGTGCCGATATAGAAGGTCTGTTCGACGGCATTCATCGGATAGGTGTCAAGGCGAACCGCAAACACCGCCAACTTGCCTGCGCAACCCGAGGCCTCAAAAAGCCGCCTTGTATCGGCGTTGAAACGAGCAGGCGTATCGGCGTCCACGTCACGTACGCGCGCAGCGTAGTCGGTATCTGATGCCTTGCGATGACTGGCATCTGTGGCGCTGAAGGTAAACTCTCCGGCTTCCAGCCGCGTCAACATTTCCTCGGGCGTCGATCCGAGATCAAGCCCCAGATGGTTGACCAGTTCTAACCGTCCGTCGGCGGTCACCTGGGCAAAAAGTGCCAGCTCAGTATAGGATGGCCCGCGCTCGACCAATGAACCGCCGGAGTTATTGCACACACCACCGATAACAGACGCACCAATACAGGACGAGCCAATCACCGAATGTGGCTGCCTTCCCAGCGGGGCAAGCAGCTTTTCCAGCTTGAACAGTGTGGCGCCGGCCAGGCCAACCACCTGCCGGCCCTCATTGAGGGTATGAATCGCGTCTATCCGCAGGGTATTGATGATCACCGCATCACGGTCGTACTGCCCTTTCGGCGTAGAACCCTCTGTCAAGCCGGTATTAGCCGCCTGCATAATGATGATCTTGTCAGCGCGAACACAAGCGTCGAGCACCTGCCAAAGCTCAAGCAACGTGCCCGGACGCACCACGGCAAGGGCGGCACCTTCGCCCGAGCGGTAGCCCTTACGAAAGCGTTCCGTCGCCTGCTCCCCGGTCCGGACATGGCGAGCCCCAACAAGGCGTTCCAGCGCACTTAACAATCTGGCATCTGTCACAGCGGTGTTTCCTTTGGTTAAAGTAAAGCGTGCCCAGTCTGCTTATTTCGTATTACCGGTTTGATTGTAGGGGTCATCTGCTAACCTTGATACTGAAAATGGCTTTTTCGAGTGCATCAGGTCAATGCGTGGGAGAGCAGCACGATGAGTGGCATTATCGTCAGATTATACCGCTACAACCCCGAACACGACGAAGTCCCTTACAGCCAGGAGGTCGAGGTTGGCGAAGAGTTTCGGAATCGAATGGTGCTCGATGTTCTGGAGCACCTGAAAACCCGGGATCCCACGCTGGTGTTCCGGCGCTCCTGCCGCGAAGGCGTCTGTGGCTCCGATGGGCTCAGTATCAATGGCCGCAATGGCCTGGGTTGTATTACCAACGTAGCGGACGCCCTGGGTAAAAAGGATGTCCTGGAGATTCGCCCACTGCCGGGCATGCCGGTTATTCGGGACCTGGTGGTCGACCAGTCCCTGTTCTTCAAACAGTACGAACGGGTTCAGCCATGGCTGGTCAACGATACGCCCGATCCAGCGATCGAAAGACTGCAGAGCCCCGAGGACCGCGCAAAGCTGGACGGACTATACGAGTGCATTCTCTGTGCCTGCTGCACCTCTGCTTGCCCCTCCTGGTGGTGGAACCCGGAAAAGTACATCGGGCCATCGGGGTTATTGCCGCAAGCACCATCGCCCACCACGCAAAATCCGGTTTTGCACAGATGATCCTGTTTTGCGACCGCGACAGAGCGCTGCCCCCGTTG
>JAWOAO010000107.1:0-5126 GCA_046498485.1 Marinobacter sp.
CTAACACACAACGGCGATCATCGCCACAATACACAGGCACGTCATGGGGCAGCCAGATTGGCTGCTCCTTTTTTACACCGATCCGGTGCAATTCTGCGGGTAAACCACACGAATAGTTGCTTTATACTGCGCTTAGCGGCAACCTCGCCGGTAATAACAATAAAGCCACCCTGCCCCTGCACGCCATACATCAGGTGCGCCAGGGCTTCTTTGTGGCGGTCACTCAAGTACAGGTAGCGGGGGTCCGGTGCGATGGAAAATGGCGGTTCCCTAAAGCCGAAAAAATCGTAGTACATGGTTCCTCAGGATCAGGGTGTAGCCTTGTCAGTACCGCTGACCAAACGTAATTCAGCGGCCTTGCGATTCTGTTGTTTCAGGCGACGAACGCAACGCTCAAGGGTTTTCGAGATCCTTGCGTGGGAGCGGATCATCGAGATTTTTGACCAGGTTGCTCGTTCACCCGCCAGAATCATTTCCCGCACGTATTCCGGGCTGGGGTTGGACAGCATACGACGGAAGTCGTGGAATGAATAGGTCGGGGCGATGGTCACATCACCGGAATAGCGCTGGGCCATAATGGTATGCATCTGCCCGGCTACCTGTCGTAACAGTTCCGGTCGAACCCGCTTTCTCAGGTAATCAAACACCCCCTGACCGTGGAACTGCATCTCTGCTTTCATCAGATGCAGGGGCAGGTTCGCCAGTGACAGCTTCTCGTCCTGCCCGCGCTGATTCAGAAAGGGTACCACATGGGGATTGGTCTGACTGACAATGGTGAAATTGACATCATAAAGGTGCATCAACCGGTCAATCGGCAGGTCGCTGACGACCGAGCCATCGACGAATTTCAGGCGCGGCATATAGGGTAGCGAATTGCCGTAAAGATCCTTTTTCATCAGTGTCACCGGCGGGAAAATCCCGGGCACTGCGGCACTGGCCAGCGCCGCACTCCAGACCTGAATATACGGTGAGGTGTAACCACTGAGCAGCCGTGCTTTCTGGTGCGCCTGGACCGGAGATACGCTGATGTTAATGCTCCGCCCGGTGCGCTGATAGGCCTCTTCAAAGGTGTCATCACCAATGTTTGCATGAATGCAGTTTTTCAGGGTTTCCTGATCCATCAGACCGTCACCGCGCATCGCGCTCAGCAAGCCACGCCACTTCCACGCCTTGAGGTTATGATTCTCGGGCACCAGCATTTCCGGAATCTCGGCATCCGTGTGCACCCCAAGAATGCCGGCAATAACGGCCCCGATACTGGAGCCGGCAATAACCTGCGGCAACAAGCCTTTTTCCCAGAGTGCCTTGATCACGCCAAAATGGAACATACCCAGGCTGGCACCCCCGCTCAACAGCAGCGCCGGACGGCCGTAACTGGTGAGGGTATCGCGAAAAAATTGAAGCTTGTCGAAAACCGTGAACCCGGGCACCGGATGATCACACAGAAAGTCCAGGGATTCACAAACCTGGGTAATGTATTCCTCAACCAGATGCTTGGTGCCAACACGGGAACGGGTATACAGCGCGGGATTACCCATGTTGCCCAGATCGTGATGAAGACCTTCTCTGAGGGCCCGCTTCAGACGCTCGACATCGTTCTGCTGGCGGTATTGCTTGAGATTACTGAGCCGGTCGTAGATCAGCTCATAATGATAAAAGTCGGAGGTAAAATCTTCTTTCCACTCGGCACTGCCCTCCAGAAAATCAAGCTCCAGAGCGGCCGCTTTCCACTGCTCGTAATTGGGGGCTTGCGCCAGCAATTTACGAAATCGGGCTATCCTTGAGTCCTTGATCACCTGCGGCCTCCCGGTATCAGTACTCAGAAATCGTCGAGCATGAACTCTTCGTCATCAGCAAAGGGGTCTTGGGTAATCTTACCATCGTTAATCAGAAATTCACGACGCTGCAGGAACGCATTGCGCACAAACGTGTACCGGTCGCCAGAAATGAAGCTCTCCGCGGGAATCAGGCCCGCTCGCACGTCAACAAGCTGAAGTCCACGCAGGTAATAGCTTTCGGGGCTGCTGATCTCATCCCAGGCCGAGGGCAGGAAAAACCCGTCCGTGGCCATACCGGTAGCGGAGCGAGGGGTCCCCGGGCCGAGCAACGGCAACATCAGGTAAGGGCCAGAGCCAACGCCCCAGTAGCCAAGCGTCTGACCAAAATCTTCCGGTCGCTCGGGCAGATCAAATGCCGTCGCCACATCAAAGATACCGCCAAGCCCGAACACCGTGTTGTAGGTGAAACGACCGGCAGCCACCACTGCCGACTCGCCCTTCAGTTGCAGCAAGCTGTTGCTGAAATTGCGGAGTTCGGTCAGATTATTGAAAAAATTGCTGACGCCGCGATCGACAATGTCCGGCGTGACCGTCCGGTAAGCCTGCGCCACCGGACGAAGGAACCAGCGGTCAATCGCATCATTGAAGGCGAATACCTTCCGGTTCCAGCTCTCATAAGGGTCGTTCGTAGTGACCGGCGTTGAGCTGTCAGGCGTTGGCTCCTGCACGGTCTGAGCGTAGACTTGCCCGCAACCCAAGGTCAGCACCAGCACTAACAGAGTGGCCAGCACGGGCCGGCACCGGGATAATAAGTTTGTCATGGTAGGCTCTTGGGTTGTTTAACCTGTTTCAATTCGTCAACAATACCGACGATTGATTATTCTAATAACACTCTTCCGGAGGAAAGCAGATGTCAGTACCGGGTAATCTCGTCGGCTCACTGGTCATGGCCCTGCGCTGGGGCGACATGGACGCTTACGGCCACGCCAACAACACCGTTTACTTTCGCTTCTTTGAAGAGGCGCGGATTATCTGGCTCGCCTCACTGGAACTGGGCGGTGCTGAAGACCCGACCGGCCCGGTGATTATAAAGACCAGCGCCACGTTTCTGAAGGAATTAACCCACCCCGCCAGCGTTGTGGTGGAAACATACGCGGACAAAGCCGGAAATACCAGTCTGGAAACTTACCACTTGCTCAAGGATTCAGAGACCGGGGCTGTGTACGCAGAAGGGTCCGCGAAGATCGTCTGGATGGACCGGGCAACCCGGAAGTCCACCTCACTGCCAGACTCTCTGAGAGCGCTGGCAGCAAGCTGAGAAGATTAGCGGTGGCGCACGATCACGCTACCAATGGAATAGCCGGCACCGAACGAGCAGATCACGCCCAGGTCGCCGGCTTTCAGATCGTCTTTATGCTTGTGGAACGCAATGATGGAGCCGGCCGAGCTGGTGTTGGCGTACTCATCCAGAATCACCGGCGCCTCTTCTATGGTTGCATCGCGGCCCAGAACTTTGCGGGCGATCAGCTGGTTCATGTTCAGGTTGGCCTGATGTAACCACAGTCGGGTAAGATTATCCGGCGCCAGCCCGAGCGATTCAAGATGGTTCTGAATAGTCTCCGCGACCAACGGTGATACTTCTTTAAAGACTTTGCGGCCCTGCTGAATAAACAGTTTGTCTGGCGCGCCAACACCTGCTTCGTCCGCCCGATTCAGAAAACCGAAGTTGTTCCGGATGTTGTTGGAGAACTTGGTTTTCAGACGGGTGCCCAGAATCTCAAAACCCTGCCCTGGCTGGGTATCTTGCTCACGCTCGACCAGAATTGCCGTGCAGGCATCACCAAAAATGAAGTGGCTGTCCCGGTCACGGAAGTTCAGGTGGCCGGAGCAGATTTCCGGACTGACCACCAGCACCGCTCTGGCGGCGCCGTTTTCAACCGAGTTGACCGCAGCTTGCAGACCAAAGGTGGCCGAGCTGCAGGCCACGTTCATGTCATAGCCAAAGCCGTCGATACCCAGGGCGTGCTGCACTTCAATGGCAACCGCCGGATACGCCCGCTGCAGGTTGGAACACGCGACAATGACCGCGTCCACATCCGCGGCCGTTTTACCCGCCTGCGCCAGTGCTTCTTTGCAGGCCACCACAGCCATGTCGCACTGTACCGATGGTGCCTCGTTATCACGCTCAGGAATGTAAGGCGCCATCCGCGTCGGATCCAGAATCCCGTCCCGGTCAATCACATGCCGACGCTTGATTCCAGAGGCTTTCTCGATGAAGGCCGAAGACGAAGGCTGCAATGCCACCAACGCTCCGCGGGCTATCTCTTCCGCGTGTTCGTTGTTGTACAGCTCAACGTACTGATTGAACGCTTCAACCAGTTGATCGTTTTCAATGATGGCGGGCGGCGTATACAGGCCGGTTCCACTGATGACGGCTTTAATCACAATTACTCCACGTGATGGTTGTAACAAGACACAATGTTGTCAGAAATACTAACACACACAGCGGCAATTGCCCGCCTGACCAAAGTCCAGTGGACCCAGCCTTATGCATCACACCCGGGTGCTCTGCCACTGCTTGTCCAGACGTTTGATCGATACCGTCATGGTCGTGCCCAATTGCTGGGCAAAAAACGACACCCGGTACTCTTCCAGCATCCAGCGGTAAAGCTCCAGCTCAGGGTCTCGAACCCCCTGGCGTTTCTGCTGTTGCTGTTTGGTGGCATAGCGGGTCCACAGGGGCTCAATGGTGTGCAGAAACTCCCGCTCCCGGCCCATCTCACGGGGCATTTTTTCCAGCCGGACCAGTGCCGCTTCGAAATAGACGCCAAACCGTTCCAGCCATTGCGATGGCGTATCAACCAGAAACCCCGGGTAGACAAGATGTTGAAGTTGAAACTTCAGGTCGGCCATACTGTTCGCCATGGCAAGATTGATCTTGCCTTTGAGCTGTTTGGCGACCTTTTGATAACCCGTCATGGCCTGAAACAAGTGCTCGTCGGCCTGTTCAAGCGCCGCAATAAAGTCGCCACGATGACGATTGTACACGGCCACAAACTGGTCAGCGTCTCTGGGCAGACTGCCGGACAGAAAGTGCTGCATCACCGCCGACAACAACAGGTCATCCAGCAGCACCCTGGCCTGCCCGATTGGCGCAAACATCAACGCGGACCGCTTGAATTTCGGCAACTTGCGCTCAATGTCCGCCAGCGTATTACCAAACCGATTGATGATCAGCCGCGCAATGCCGCGGCGCAGACTGTCTTCTGCCGTCAGCCGGTCCAGACAACGGATCGTCCGCACCTGTTTACCCAGATCTTCCAGCGCCGGGTATACGGACACCTGCAT
>JAWOAO010000193.1:0-8521 GCA_046498485.1 Marinobacter sp.
TGGCTGTCGATGATGCCGGTTTGCGCCGACCACAAACCGGCGCTGGCGTTGATTGCCGGCATCTGGCCGGTGATGGCCCGGCCATCCGCCAAGGTCAGCACCACCCCATTGCGTTCAGCCTGTTGCCGGATACCGTCGAGCCGCTCTGCCTGGGCCTGATCGGTCGCAATGAGCCATTTTCCGCACTTGCGATGGCCAACCTTGTGGCTGGCGCAGTAGTCATACAAACGCTGGCGGCCGCGCACACAGAGCCCGGCCTTGAGCGAACCTTCGGGATAATAGATGCCCGCATGAATCACCTCGCTGTTGCGGGACGAGGTGCCCTCGCCGAAGCACGACCCTGCCTCCAGCACCAGCACCTCGCGGCCGGATCGGGCCAGTTCACGGCCAATGGCCAGGCCGATAACGCCGGCCCCGATCACCACTGTTTGCACACTGTAGCTTTCTGTAATCACGATATCTGACCACTTATCGGTATCAAACCGGGAAATTACCGCAGATGAGCCTTGACTGCATTACCTGCTCCCTCAGAACCGTTATACTTTACCCCATGCGTAATGGGATGCACGGAGCTTGAGTTATGTCAGACAGGAAGCAGTTCATAACAGTCATGGTGGTCGCCGCTCTTTTTGTCAGCTGGATTGGCTGGCGTGGTTTTGAGGTGATCAGCCTGAATCATCAGCTCAAGGCGGACCAAACGGTCGCCAGCTACCCTTACCAGCACCGGGTGCTCCGGGTTGAGGGCGATACTGCGGTAATCAGTTCACTCCGATCCCATTCGGTATCAACGCAACAGGCGCTGTCGGCGGTTTTCCCCGGCATGCGCCATCTTGCCGACACCCACCGGGACTGGCAGAAAGCAGAGCGTGAGCTGGCCCAGGTTCAGGCCAGGACCGGTGATGTGGTGCTGGCAACAGCCCACGTTAAACGTGTTCGGTGGGAACTGGACGAAAACTGGTACCATCTGCAAGCCATGAAATCCCGATACGACACGGCGCTCTGAATTCTATGCAACATGAGCCTTCCGAACCAACATTATCAACCCATCCGTACGCTACGCTGACGCCAGCGGTGATTCTGGATGCTCTTGAAGAAGCCGGCTTTGCGGTCAGCGGCCGGTTATTTGCCCTCAACAGCTACGAGAACCGGGTCTATCAGATCGGCCTGGAAGACGGTCCGCCGGTGATTGCCAAGTTTTACCGTCCGGGGCGTTGGTCTGAGGCGGCCATTCGGGAGGAGCATGAATTCTCACTCGAGCTTCAGCAAGCCGATATCCCGGTCGTTGCGCCCTTAGTGATGCCCGGCGGTGACTCGCTGGGACGGCACCAGGATTTCCTGTTTGCGGTCTTTCCCCAGCGCGGTGGCCAGGCTCCGGATACCAGCGTTACCGATACCCTGTATCGCCTCGGCCAATGGCTGGGCCAGATCCACAACTTTGGCGCTCGCAAAGCGTTCGAACACCGGCCCGGGTTTGACCTGATTGACGGCATCATCAAACATAACGAACTGTTGATTAACGGCGGCTGGATTCCGACCGACCTGCGCCCGGCCTGGGACAGCCTGATCCCGGATTTGATTGCCGGCTGCCAACAACGCATGGCTGATGCCGGCCAGGTCGATACCCTGAGAATTCACGGTGACTGCCATGCCGGCAACATTCTGTGCCGGGATGAAACCATGCTGTTTGTCGATCTGGACGACTGTCGTACCGGGCCTGCGGTGCAGGACATGTGGTTGCTGCTGAACGGCGAATCGGTCGAAAAAGGCCGTCAGCTGGGTGAACTGCTGGAAGGCTACGAGATGTTCCGGAACTTCAACCGGCGTGAGCGCCACCTGATTGAACCCCTGCGCTGCTATCGCCAGGTTGCTCATTGCGCCTGGCTGGCACGGCGCTGGGAAGACCCGGCCTTCCCCCGGTTTTTCCCCTGGTTTGCCCAGCCCCGATACTGGTCAGATCAGATTCTGGCGCTGCGGGAACAGCTGGGCGCCCTGCAAGAGCCCGCGATCAGCCTGCCCGGACAGTTTTAAACTTTTGACACGAGGTACCCATGAGCGATAACGAAACCCGTTACACCGTCCGCAGCCTTATTGTTACCGGCATTGCGGCCATCATCGTCACTGTGTTGGCGCTGGAGCTCAGCGGCCGCATTGATCACACCGAACATAAGGATCATGTGCCGGTGGGTGACTTTAAAGCCGTTCATATCCAGCCGGGCGACAGCTTTCGCATGTCCCGCAAATCCTCGGAACTGCATGCGGTGTGTGAAAATGGCTATCTGGCGATCGCCGCGGATGCTGACCCGTCCTTCCGTGGCATTCTGGTGGACTACAAGAATCGCGGCGTGAGGTGCCAACGGCCCTCACCCACCGATCCTGACCCGGCGACCAGCTCAGCTGAGGACAGCAATGACTGAGGGCAAGGCCAGACCACCGGAGCAGATAACGGACCGGCTGTTTGCCACCGAGCGCAATCCGGAAGACTTCCGGTTTGACGCCTCCGTTGCCCGGGTTTTCCCCGACATGATCCGCCGCTCGGTACCCGGCTATACCACGATTATCCCGATGATCGAGGTGATCACCGAGCTGTATGTGCAACCAGGCTCCCATTGCTATGACCTGGGCTGCTCGCTGGGCGCCTCCACCCTGGCTATGCGCCACGGCATACCCTACCCGGACTGCACCCTGGTGGGCGTGGACAACTCCAGCGCGATGATCGAGCGTTGCCAGCATCACATTGCCCTGGATGACCATCCACTCCCGGTCACCCTGCGCTGCGAGGATCTTCTGGACACCGAGCTGAGTCAGGCGTCGGTAACCACCCTGAACTTCACGCTGCAGTTTGTGCCGCCGGAACATCGACTGAGCCTGCTCACCCGGATTGCCAATGCGACAGTCCCGGGCGGCGTGCTGGTGTTGTCGGAAAAGATTCGTTTTGAGTCTGACCGCGAGCAAGAGATCCAGACCCGACTGCACCATGAGTTCAAACGGGCCAACGGTTATTCGGATCTGGAAATCAGCCAGAAGCGTGCGGCGATCGAGAAAGTGCTGATTCCCGAGACCCTGGCCGGGCATCGTGAGCGATTACAAACCGCTGGTTTTGATCAGGTACTGGTGTGGTATCAGTGCTTCAATTTTGTTTCCATGCTGGCCATCAAAACCCGCTGATTCCAGGACACGACACCCCCCCATGACCTCTTTTGACTGGCGAGAACACTTCACCCCTTTTATCACTTATTTGCAGCAATCCGACCAAGGCCCCTGGGCCGATCGATTCACTCAGCAGATGATCCGTCGTTTTGAGGACAACCCCCATGGTGATATGGCCCGCTGGCAGGCGGCCCTGGACAATCTGCCGCAGATCGCCGGCAGTGCGGTCGATCTGAATCGATCTGCCATCACCCTGGCGGCACCGGCGCCCCTGGATTCAAGCCAGGCGGCACAACTGGAGCAGGGCCTGCGCGGGCTTATGCCCTGGCGCAAGGGGCCGTTCGATTTCTTCGGCACTCACATCGACACCGAATGGCGCTCAGACTGGAAGTGGGACCGGGTGGCACCGCACCTGGCGAGTCTTGACGGCCGCACCATTCTTGACGTTGGCTGCGGCTCCGGCTACCACTGCTGGCGCATGGCCGGCGCCGGTGCCCGGCACGTGGTGGGAATTGATCCCGGCCTGCTGTTCCTGTTCCAGTTTCTGGCGGTCAAACGCTACCTGGGCGCCGCGCCGGTGGATTTGTTGCCGGTGAAAATGGAAGACCTGCCGGACAACCTCGAGCTGTTTGACACCACTTTCTCCATGGGTGTGCTCTACCATCGCCGCTCACCGCTGGATCATCTGCTGGAGCTTAAAGGCACCCTGCGTCGTGGCGGCGAGCTGGTCCTGGAAACCCTGGTGGTGGATGGCCCGGAAGGCTACAGCCTGATGCCGGAAGACCGCTACGCTCAGATGCGCAATGTCTGGTTTCTGCCCAGCTGCGCCACTCTGCTGCGGTGGCTGGACCGTGCTGGCTTTCGGAACGCTCGCGTGGTCGATGTCAGCGCAACAACCACTGGCGAGCAACGGCAAACCGACTGGATGCGGTTTAACTCACTGGCGGACTTTCTGGACCCGGAAGACCCGAGCAAAACCATTGAGGGCTACCCCGGGCCGAAACGGGCGACCCTCATCGCTGAAAAGCCCTGAATCAAACCGTAGCTGAACACCCGGCCCTGAAAAACAAAAACCGCCTGAAGCGTCAGCCGCAGGCGGTTTTTTTTACCCCCGGAGCTTAGGCTCCGAACGGGTGGCGCAGGGTAATCGTCTCAACCCGGTCGGGCCCGGTGGAGATAATATCGATGGGTGCTTCGATCTGGTCTTCGAGGAAACGGATGTAGGCCTTGGCATTTTCCGGCAACTGCTCGACTTTGGTCAGGCCCACGGTGCTTTCGCTCCAGCCAGGCAGATCCACGTACACCGGCTCAATGTCGCTGTAGCTGTCACAACCGATGGGCGGACGCGTGATCTCGCCCGTCGGGGTTTTGTAGCCCACACAAACCTTCACCGTTTCCAGGCCGTCCAGAACATCCAGCTTGGTCAGGCAGATGCCAGACACACTGTTGATCTGAATGGCATGGCGCAGTGCAACCGCATCAAACCAGCCACAGCGACGTGAACGGCCAGTGGTGGTGCCCACTTCATTGCCTTTGATCGCCAGATGCTGGCCCATTTCATCAAACAGCTCGGTCGGGAACGGGCCTGAGCCAACCCGGGTGGTATAGGCCTTGGTGATACCCAGCACGTAATCCAGATACAGCGGACCGAAACCGGAACCGGTGGCGGTGCCACCGGCGGTGGTATTGGACGAGGTCACAAACGGATAGGTGCCCAGGTCGATGTCCAGCAGTGAGCCCTGGGCACCTTCAAACAGGATGTTCTCTCCACGCTTGCGATAGTCGTGCAGAATATCGGTAACATCCGCCGCCATCGGCAGGATTTCTTCACTCATCTGCTTCAGTTCGGCGAGCGCGGCGTCGATGTCTTCCGCTTCTTCCTTGAAATACTGGGTCAGCACGAAGTTGTGATACGACATGATCTCCCGCAGCTTGACCTCAAAGCTGGCCATATTGTACAGATCACCCAGGCGAACGCCGCGGCGGGACACCTTGTCCTCGTAGGCCGGGCCAATACCGCGGCCGGTGGTGCCAATCTTGTCATTACCTTTGGCGCGCTCCCGGGCCTGGTCAATACGGACGTGGGTGCGCAGGATGAGCGGACAGGCCAGGCTGATCTTCAGGCGATCCCGAACCGCAACGCCGTTAGCCTCCAGCTCACGCACTTCTTTCAGCAAGGCTTCCGGCGACAGCACCACACCGTTACCAATCAGACAGTGCACGCTCTTGCGCAGGATGCCTGAGGGGATCAGGTGCAAAGCCGTCTTCTTGCCTTCAATCACCAGCGTATGTCCGGCGTTGTGGCCGCCCTGAAAACGGACCACCGCCGCCACTTTGTCTGTCAGCAGGTCAACAATCTTGCCCTTGCCTTCATCACCCCACTGGGTACCCAGCACAACAACGTTTTTACCCATGATTCTCTCTCGATTCAGACGAGCCGACGGCTCAAGTCCTGCAAATTTAATCCGGAAACAGTCGCCAGGCTGGTCAGACCAGTGGCTCGACTACCCATTTGCCATCCTGCTTCCTTATCTGGCGATCGCAGCCCCGCTCCGCAGGGTTTGTGCCGGCATCGTCCGGCAAAGCCCGCACGACCGTTTTGGTCATTCTCAGGCCAGAAATTACTGCTTCAAGCGATGGGTCATCGGCCACCGCAGGAGCCCAGATGGCGCCAGCTTGCATTGACGGCCTTTGGCCCAGCGCGACCAGCGCGCGGATATCCAGGCTGAAACCAGTAGCCGGGCGTGCCCGACCAAAATCACTGCCAATAGCATCATAGCGACCACCTTTGCCAACGGCATCGCCGTGGCCCGGCACGTAAGCCGCAAAGACCAGACCGGTGTGATAGTTGTATCCGCGCAGCTCACAGAAATCGAAACCCAGCTCCACTTCCGGAAAATCCCGGGCCAGCATAGTCGCCACCCGGCCCAGCTGGTCCAGGGCAGCATCCAGCGCCACCGAGGCGCCGCTGAGGATCGTGCGCGCATCGTTCAGCGCCTCGAGGCCGCCGCTGACCCGCGCCAGTTCCCGCAATCGGGCACCGGCGGAATCCGCCGGGCAATCTCCGAGCAGAGCATCCAGTTCCGGTACCGATTTCCGCGCCATAGCATCAAATACAGCCGCTTCGGTGTCGCGATCAAAGCCGGTTTCGTTGATCAGGCTTTGATAAATCGAGACATGGGCCAGATCCAGGTGAACCCGGCGCAGGCCCGCCACTCTCAAACCCTCCAGCATCAGGCTGATAACTTCCAGGTCAGCCGCCTCGGAGGCGCTGCCGAACAGCTCACAACCCGCCTGAATTGGCGTGCGCCCCGTCAACATATGGAGCGGACGGGTATGCAGCACATGCCCGGCATAACACAGACGGGTAATGCCTTCCTGGCCGAGTGTGTGGGCATCAATGCGGGCGGCCTGGGGCGTCATATCAGCGCGTACGCCCATCATGCGCCCGGTCAGCTGATCGGTCAGCTTGAAGGTCTGCAGCTCCAGATTGTGGCCAGTGCCGGTGAAGAGTGATTCAAGATATTCAATCAATGGCGGAATAACCAGCTGGTAGCCCCAGCGCTGGCAAGTATCCATTACATCCCGCCTAAGCGATTCGATCTGTCCGGCCAGCGGCGGCAAAATGTCTTCCACCCCGTCAGGCAGTAACCAGCGATCAGATACAGTCATGAGATTCTGTCGTCCGTTTTTCCCGTGCCGGCAAAAAAACCGGGGGAATGACTCAGGATTTAGGCTGCCAGGGTCCGGAAAACCCGAAGCAAAACCGGCGAAATTCTACACCTTTGACAGACACAAAAAAACCGGAATACCGAGGTATTCCGGTTTTTGGTCATTGCAGAGGGATCAGTTGGCGCCCATCGGGTCCTTCAGGAACCGCATGAATGCGCTGTCTGAGTCGATAACCATAATGTCATCCTTGTCCGCAAAGGTATTACGATAGGCCTGCAGACTACGGTAGAAGCTGTAGAATTCCTGGTCGGTACCGTAAGCGTTGGCGTAGATCTCGGCAGCCTGGCGATCGCCCTGACCACGAGTTTCTTCGGCTTCGGCAAAGGCGTTGGCCAAGGTGACAACTTTCTGGCGATCGGCGTCAGCCCGGATACCTTCAGCCAGCTCCTGACCCCGCGAACGGAATTCCTGCGCCAGCTTTTCGCGCTCGGTCGCCATACGGCGATAGACGTTTTCACTGACCTGGCCGGGAAACTCAATGGCTTTCACCCGGACATCGACAATCTCGATACCGAGCTCGTCGCCAGCGGTCTCGTTGGTAAGGTCGCGCAATTGCAGCATCAGTTCATCGCGCTGACCGGACACCACCTCAAGCATGGTCCGGATACCGAACGCGTCACGCAGACCGTTGTCGACCCGGGACAGGATCAACGAGCGAGCACGGAGCTCGTCGCCACCGGTCGCCCGGTAGTACTGATCTACGTCGCGAATGCGCCAGGCCACGTAAGAATCGACATCCAACGGCTTCTTCTCGACCGTCAGATACTGACGCGAAGGAAGATCCATGGTCAGAACCCGGATATCAAACTCCCGAATCTGATCGCTGGCCGATGCAGACCTGCAAGCCATTGTGCACGCGGCGGATGTGGCACGGGGGCGCGCATGACCGACCGAAAAAGCGGGCGCAATACGGATGGCACCTTCGCGCCCGGCAACCCCGGCAAGCCGCAGGGCACCCGCCACAAGGCGACACAGGCCGCGCTGGCGCTTCTGGACGGTGAAGCCGAAGCCCTGACCCGCCAAGCCGTAACTCAGGCTATGGAAGGCGACACAGCGGCGCTGCGCCTATGTCTCGAACGCATCGCCCCGCCAAGGCGTGACGCCCCGGTGCAATTCGACCTGCCCCGCATGGAAACCGCGCGGGATGCCGCGAAGGCGGCTGGCGCGGTGGTGGAGGCCGTGGCGCTGGGCGACCTGACTCCGACCGAAGGGGCGCATATCATGGGGCTTGTGGAAACCTTCCGTCGCACGCTCGAAACAAGTGAACTGGAAGCCCGCTTGGCAGCACTGGAAACGAACGGCAACACACGATAGCTTTTTATTGGCGTTGGTCGCGACCGTAAAGGGAAAACCCATGATGACATTCATTCGCTGTGCCGTTGTGGCGCTGATGCTCGCACCCGTACCCGGTGTCGCCGAGGACTTTGATACCGGAAATGCTGCAGCGCAGGCAGGCGACTTTGCCACCGCGCTGCAGGTGTTTCGTCAGCTTGCAGAGCAGGGCAGTGCCAGAGCGCAACACAGACTCGGCACCCATTATAGAAAGGGCATAGGTGTGCCCCAAGACTATGCAGAAGCGCTTCGGTGGTATCAGATGGCCGCAGAGCAGAGAAATACCGACGCGCAGCACGGACTCGGCTCA
>JAWOAO010000213.1:0-4791 GCA_046498485.1 Marinobacter sp.
ACGAGCAGGACAACCGGTATTACGGCAAGCTCTCGGGCCTTCCCATCCTGGATTTTCGATCATCTCGAAGTCTTCCTTACCAACACCACAGTCCGGGCACACCCAGTCTTCGGGCACATCGTCCCACGTGGTTCCGGGCTCGATGCCATCTTCCGGCCAACCTTCGGCCTCGTCATAAATCAGACCACACACTACGCACTGCCACTTCTTCATGCTTACTCTCCGATAAGGTGTTGGCAAACTATCGTTATCCAACAATGCAAAAATCAGGCGCTACTGCAAAAAGCCGTGAGACGGCCAGCAAGAATGCCTGAAACAGCCGCCATAATACCTGCCACCCACTGATTGACCAATGCCGGCATGGACGGCCTGTCGGCGGGTTTTAGGCCAATAGCCGTAATTACAGATACCTCGGGTGCAACACGCCCCTCCCTTCGGCGGGCCCACTTCGGTATAATCGCCCGTTTTACGACAGGATCCGACCGTTATGACCGATACCGTCGCCGAAATGAACCAGGTTATGGCCGAAGCTGACTGCCTGGTGAATGAACAGCAGGTAAACATCGCCATCGACTCCCTGGCAGCTGCCATTACCGATCGCCTGGAAGACCGCAATCCCCTGCTGTTTTGCGTTATGAACGGCGGCCTCATCCTGACTGGACAACTGCTGACCAGGCTCAAGTTCCCGGTTCAGGCAGAGTACCTGCATGCTACCCGTTACCGCCAGGAAACCACCGGCGGCATTCTGGAATGGAAACTCCAGCCAGAAGCGGCCATGAAGGATCGTACCGTGCTGATCGTTGACGACATCCTGGATGAAGGTACGACGCTGTGCGCCATTGCAGATTACTGCCTGGCCCACGGTGCTCGCGAAGTGCTGACCGCGGTGCTGGTCGACAAGGACCATGGCCGCAAGGCGCGTCCGGCTCTGAAAGCGGATTTCACCGGCCTTTATGTTGAAGATCGCTTCCTGTTCGGCTACGGCATGGACTACAAAGGTTACTGGCGCAACGCGCCCGGAATCTATGCTGTCAAAGGACTGTAACCGGAGTAATGCCCTGACCATTCCCGCCACACACTGGTATCGCTCGCTGGCTGCCGCCGGTCTTTATGACCCGCAGGTGCATGGTGCCGCCCGTTACTGGCTGCAGGTAGAGGGCTCGTTTACCCGCGCACTGCAGCACAAATGCCGGCACCGTTTTCAGGTTGAAGTCTGCAACGAAGGCTTCGCCGTGCCCTCAGTGGAAGAGGCCCGGCGCCTGGGCCTGGGATCACGGCAGCTGGCCTGGATCCGGGAGGTGCGGTTATGTGGTGATGGCGAACCCTGGGTGCTGGCCAGAACGGTTATTCCTCAGGGTTGTCTGCAAGGCAAAGGCCGGCGATTGCGCAACCTTGGCAACAAACCGCTCGGCGCCTATCTGTTCAGTCGCCCGGAATGGCTGCGGGGCCCCCTCGAAACCGGGTTATGCCAGGCCACCAATACGCGGCAACCACAACTGGCCCGGCGCTCGCTGTTCCACCGGGGTAACGACGCCCTTATGGTCGGTGAATATCTGCTGCCGGGGCTTTACCTGAACCGACCCCGGCTTTAACCCTTACCACCGGGCTGGCTATAATCCCTCCTGTTACATGCACCTATCAACGGATGATCCCAGCCATGCTGCAAAATGCCCTGCCAGAACACATCCACACCCGCCTGACCGACTACGCAAAGCTGCTGCGGATTGACCGGCCGATTGGCACTCTGCTGTTGCTCTGGCCAACCTGGTGGGCACTCTGGCTGGCGGGCGAGGGTAGCCCCGCTATCGCCAACGTCGTGGTTTTTACCCTCGGTGTGTTTTTCATGCGGGCGGCCGGCTGCGCCATTAACGACTTTGCCGACCGCGACCTGGACCGGCATGTTAAGCGCACCAAAGATCGCCCGCTCACCAGTGGCCGCATCAAGGCCTGGGAAGCACTGGCCTTGTTCGGCGGACTGTGCCTGGTGTCGTTTCTGATGGTACTGCTGTTTACCAACCCGCTGACCCTGTACTTATCGTTTGGTGGCGCCCTGCTCGCGTTTATCTACCCGTTCATGAAGCGGCACACCCACCTGCCACAACTGTTCCTGGGTGCGGCCTTTTCCTGGGCCATCCCCATGGCCTGGGCGGCCGAAGCCAATGCCCTGAGCCAGCTTACCTGGCTGCTGTTTACTGCCAATGTGCTCTGGACCGTGGCCTACGACACTCTGTATGCGATGGTCGACCGGGATGACGACGTCAAGATCGGCATCAAGTCTACCGCGGTGCTGTTTGGCGAAGCCGACCGCGCCATCATTGGCGTGCTGCAGGCCATGGTTATCATTATTCTGGTTATGGTGGGCGGTCAGGCGGAGCTCGGCAGCTTCTATTATTTGGGCGTGGCGGTCATGGCAGCGCTGTTCGTCTACCAACAGTACCTGGCCAAAGACCGCTCCCGCGAGGGCTGCTTCAAGGCCTTTCTCAACAACAACTGGGCAGGCTTTGCGGTATTTTCCGGGCTGATACTGGACCTGATGACCTGACTCGATGGCCATGTCATATAATTGTAACAAAGACACGCTGTAATGGAGCGGCAACAATAATGGGGAGCAGCGCTGATGTTCCCGGGATCTGACACAGGTTAATGCTCATGACTGGAAAAACTGTCCTGATCGTCGATGACGAAGCAGCCATTCGCGAGATGATCGCGGTCGCGCTCGAAATGGCGGACTACGACTACCTTGAGGCAGCGGATGCCCGTGAAGCCCATGCCCTGATTGTCGACAAACAGCCGGACCTGATCCTGCTCGACTGGATGCTGCCAGGCACCAGCGGTGTCGAACTTGCCCGGCGCCTGAAACGGGAAGAAGCCACCGCCGACATCCCCATCATCATGCTCACCGCCAAGGTCGAGGAAGACAACAAGATCCAGGGCCTGGAGGCGGGTGCCGATGACTACATCACCAAGCCCTTCAGCCCGAGAGAGCTGGTTGCCCGCCTCAAAGCTGTGCTCCGGCGAGCCACGCCACCGGGTGTCGACAGTCCCATTGAAGTTCAGGGCCTGACTCTGGATCCGGTTGGCCATCGGGTGACCTCTGCCGAAGGCGCCCTGACCATGGGCCCCACAGAATACCGTTTACTGCAGTTCTTCATGACCCACCAGGAACGGGTATACACTCGCTCTCAATTACTGGATCAGGTCTGGGGCGGCAATGTCTATGTCGAAGAGCGCACGGTGGATGTGCATATCCGGCGCTTGCGCAAAGCACTTGGCGACAAGTACGATCACCTGATCCAGACGGTGCGGGGCACCGGGTACCGTTTCTCAACACGGGCGGCCTGAGCCACTTCGGGTTCGACGCATCATCGCCAGACACACGACAAGGCAGCATTTGATGCAGTACAACTGGTCAAAATACCTGCGCCTGATCTTCACAGGCCTTGCCGGCACCGCCCTGATCGGATGGTTTTTCGGCCAGCCGTTATACGGTCTGTTGTTCGGTCTGACGGTGTATCTATGGTGGACACTGGCGCAGGCGCGTCGGCTCTACCAATGGCTGGCCAACCCGAGCGCCAGTGACGAGCTCCCGCAAAGCCTTGGGCTGTGGGGCGATATCTTCGACAGTCTGCACAAACTGCACCGAAACCACCTGCTGACCCAGGATCGCCTGCGGGCGCAGATTAACCGGGTTCAGGAATCCACCAACGCCATGCGTGATGGCGTGATCATGACCGATGCCCGCGGGGCGATGGAGTGGTGGAATGGCTCGGCAGAGTATCTGCTCGGGTTCAAACCCAATAAAGATCGCGGCCAGTTCATCCATAACCTGATCCGCACACCGGCCTTCAAGGCCTATTTTGATGCCCGCGACTACCGGGAGCCGCTGGAAATCAACTCTCCAGCCAAGCCCCACATTCACCTGCAGATTCAGATCAGCCTGTTCGGTGACGACGATCGCCTGATCGTGGCCAAAGACGTTACCCGCCTGTTTCAGCTGGAGCAGATGCGCAGGGACTTCGTCGGCAACGTGTCACACGAAATGCGAACACCACTGACGGTGATCAGCGGGTATCTGGAAACGCTGGTTGACCACGGTGACGAGCTACCCGCCAAATGGCGGCGCGCCATCAAGACCATGGCCGCCCAGTCATCCCGGATGGAGGCGCTGATCACCGATCTGATCCTGCTGTCGAAGATCGAGACCGGTGAACACACCCGGGATGAAGCACTCACCGACGTGCAGGCGCTGGTCGGCCAGATCTGCCACGACGCCCGTGCGCTCAGCGGGGAGAAAAACCATCAGATCACCGTGCAGATCACCGATCACAGATTGTTAAAGGGCGATAAAAGCCAGCTCAGAAGCGCCTTCTCTAACCTGATTTTCAACGCGGTAAAATACACCCCGGCCAACGGCAACATCGCGGTGTCCTGGAGCACCAATCGCGACGGCGCCCACCTGTCGGTCAAAGACAGCGGTATTGGCATCGACCCGGTGCACATCCCCCGCCTGACCGAACGTTTTTACCGGGCTGACCCGAGCCGCCATAAAGACACCGGCGGCACCGGCCTTGGCCTGGCTAAAAGCCAGCCGGCGAAGAACAGTACCTGAACCTCCCCGGAAGGGCTGATCAGAAAAGCGGATTATCCGTCCTGTGAGCAGCCAGACTATGCCTTTATCCTGATGGACAAGATTCAGAAAGATCTCCGGCCCACTGCCAGAAACTGTCTGCAGCAGAGCAGTTCGGCCTTTCTGAAAAAGGGGGAGATAATCGGGAAATGCAGCTTCCTCTA
>JAWOAO010000277.1:0-2866 GCA_046498485.1 Marinobacter sp.
CTGGGCCTGTTAGTGGTCACCACGCTGATCATGTATTTCGCCCCCACACCCGGAGCCTCAGGGATATCCGAGGGTGTTTTTGGCAACTTTTTCCAGGACATTCTCTCAGGCAATCATCTGGTATTGGTAACCGTTGCCTGGCGCTTTCTGACCATCTATCTTGGCATGATCATTGGCCTGCTGATGATGCAGAGGGAACTGATAAAAAATCACCGGAGCAACCAATGAGTCCGCGCAATCCACTGAAAGCCTTGTTCTATCTGAGCCTGACTGTGGTCGCAGTGCTGATCGGGTACAAGGTGCATGTGAACTTTTTTAAAGAAGACTTCGAGGCTCTGCACAACGATCAGATGGAACGGATTGATCAGCGCACCCCGGTTGGCTCAGAAATTCGTTTTGCCGTGGTCGGCAACATCAATAATTCCGTCGGTATCTTCGAGCGGCGCTTCATCCCCGTGCTCAACCATTCTGAGCTGGACTTTCTGATTTCAGCCGGCAATGCGGTCAGCGGTGGCGGAGAAGACAAATACCGCGCTCTTTACGGAACCCTCGGTCATCTGAGCGTGCCTTATTTGCTGACCTTTGGCCCTCACGAATACGACGACTTCGGCAGCTTTCGTTTTTACGAACATTTCGGTCCCCATTTTTACAGTGTCCGTACCGGCAACACCCGCCTGATATTTTTGGACAGCACTGGCAAGACGCCCTGGAGCTGGCAGATGCGCTGGCTGAAAGACCTGCTGGACCAGGACACCAGCCATGCCCGTATCCTGTTTGTCGGGCACCCACTGCTTAAACCCCGGACGCCGGCATTTTTTGACGATGACGACGACTATCTGCAGCCGGAGGCTGTTCGCGCCAACCTGATGGCTCTGATCCACGAGCACAACATAGATCTGGTTTTCTCCGCCAATCTGGCCCTGTACGACGAGCAGGAAATACAAGGTACCCGTTACATCACCACCGGCGGGGCCGGGGGCCTTTTGCTTAACAACGAGGAGAGTTTTTACCACTATGTCGAAGTGACCGTGTCACCAGACGGCACTATTCAGCACCAGATGAAGCGTCTTGAGATTGGCCAGCACCCGGTCTGGAAGCGCCTTGAAGGCTTCTGGTTTTTCATCTATTCCCTGTTCTACACCGGCTTTGTAAACTTTCTCCTGATCGTCTCCGCCTTCGTCGCGATTACCATCAAGCTTTACCAATTCATCTTCATCGGCAAGGACTATTATCCGGATTACGACCTGGACCCCACCCCATGGCTGGAAAAACCCATGCGGGTCGCCATGTTTACCAATAACTACCTGCCCTTCATCGGTGGTGTGCCCATTTCCATCGAGCGCCTGCGCAGGGGGCTGGAGCAACTGGATGACAGTACGCTGATTGTTGCCCCGCGCTACCGGAATCAATCCGAGCAGGAGTCGGCGGTTGTCCGTGTGCCCTCGTTGCTGGCGATGGGCGACAAGCGGGAGTTCCGACTGGCCAATATCTTCCTGGGCCAGATCCGGAAAAGAGTGCGGGCGTTCAGGCCCGATGTGATCCATCTGCACCACCCGTTCTGGCTCGGGAGCCTGGGCTTGTTTATGGCAAAGCGGCTGGGAGTGCCGGCCATTTATACCTACCATACCCGGCTGGAACACTACGCGCATTTTGTGCCCTTGCCGGGCACGCTGTTCCGCAACCTGATTTCTCACGCGCTGATCAAACGCTTCGCCAACCGTTGCGACAGTGTGATTGTGCCGACGGATTCCACCGAGGAATACCTGCGGATGATCGGCGTAACCACGCCCACCTTCGTGCAACCCACCGGCATTGAATTCGAGCGCTTTCAATCTGTGGATAAGGAAAAGATTGAGACTTTGCGGGAAAAGCTTGGACTGACCGGCCAGAAAGTTTTTGTCAGCGTTGCCAGGCTCTCTAACGAAAAGAATATCGATTTCATGATTGAAGCCATCGATAAGCTGCGACAGGAAACCACCGTACCTTTCCAATTTCTGATGATTGGCGATGGTCACCAACGGGATCGCCTGCAAAAGAAAATTAACAGCCTGAACCTGGAATCCCATTTCCGCCTTGCGGGTGCCGTTGAGCCCCAGGATATGGCCTTGTGGTACAGCCTGGGCGACGCCTTTTTGTTTGCCTCCAAGTCTGAAACTCAGGGCATGGTCATTCTTGAAGCCATGTCTGCGGGGCTGCCAGTTGTTGCCGTGCGCTCCAGCGGTATCGATGATGTCGTGCACGATGGTCAGAATGGCTTCAAAACCCCGGAAAATCAGGCCCGGTGGGTGGCCCGCGCAAAACAACTGCTGGAAGATGATGAACTGCGCGGATCGTTGTCACAAGCGGCCCGGAGCTTTGCCGCGGATTATTCCATAGAACAGTTTGCCAAAGATGTTCGCACCATCTACGCAACCAGCCTGGCCGCTCGCCACAAACGCTCACACAAGCAGAGCTGAGTCTGGCGTTGCGGGCTCAGCCACGGCTTTCGCCCTGCAGACTTCTGCGGGCTTGCTGCTCGCGTTCGGCCTTCTTGCGGGCCTTGCGTTCGGTAATGATGCGGGCAGCGTCACCCCCTACGTGCACTTCTCCGCGCTCTTCAGCCAGGCGCATCTGAAGTTCACGCTCCTTGAACCGGGCTTTCTGGTCTTCGGTCAGTGACTCGATGCACTGATGACAGCTGACGCCCTGTTCGTATTCCGGGCGTTTTTTGTCGTCTTCGGTAATCGGCCGGCGGCAGGCGTGGCACTGGTCGTAATCACCACGCTCGAGGCTGTGGTTGACGGTTACCCGGTCATCAAACACGAAGCACTCGCCCTGCCACAGGCTTTGTTCCCGGGGTACGTCTTCGAGGTACTTCAGGATGCCG
>JAWOAO010000307.1:0-10069 GCA_046498485.1 Marinobacter sp.
AAACGGGCCCTCTGGCGGGTTCAGCCAACTGAGCGGGGGCGATGGCTCCGTGAGGTCCGGGTTCAACGCGGCGTTCGCTTTGAGGGCGCCGGCGAGCACGGCACTGTCTGCGACGGAGCACGGGGCATAGTCAGCAAGCCCGAGGGTAAGCGCACCGAACGGGTCATCCACCACCAATACCCGCCCTTGATCAAGACGTAACCGCCGCTGCGCTTCATCCAACAGGAGTTCGTCGGCAGCATCCCAGGCCCGCAGGGTGTTGTCGTCAACGCCGGGCCTGGCAAGAACCAACGTTCCTGCAGAGAATTCAAGCGTCGCGTTTGTCATTTTGGGCAACCTGTTCCGAATTTCGTGAAAATTTCCGATTTTAGGCTGATTACTCTAGAAATAAGCCCTAAGTTGTAACTGTTCACGCAGAACACCCTTTCCGGTTACGTTATTCGGCCGTTCACACCCGGATAACCGGTATTTTCCGGACATTACCTTTTGCCCCTTACCCCTGGGGCTTTTTTATGGGTAAAACACCGGCGCCACCGCGACGAAACGCCCGATAAACCGTAAATCGACGATCTTGCACCAACTTCTCGACCGGGCCTATCTGTCGCAGAATCTCACCCTCATAGGGCAGAAAATTGTTCGCCACCAGGCGCAGCTCGCCACCAGGCTCCAGATGTTGAGCCACTTCTCGCAAAAACTGCTCGGTCATCGAGGTATCGGTTTTCACGCCACTGTGGAACGGAGGATTGGTCAGCACCGCTTGCCACCGCCCTTCAAGACCCGCCAGGCCGTCTGAGGCGACTATGTTGCCATGGATGCCGGCTTTGCCGTAGGTCGCCCTGGCACACATCACTGCCTGGGCCTGAACATCAACGCCGTCCACCACCAATTTTGCGCGCTCGGGTTCCGCTCTGACCGCGTGTAACCAGGCACCAATCACACCGGCGCCACAGGCAAAATCCAGAATGCGGTCGGCTTTCAGCGGTTTTTCGGCCAAGGTCTTCAGCAGCATCCGGGTGCCGCCGTCCAGCGTGCCGTCGCTGAACACACCCGGCATGCCGGCCACAGAGAACTCAACACCGGCACAGGCCAGCTCACTCCAGCCAAGCCAGTCACCGGCGCTGAACTCTGCCAGCGGCTGCTGATTGCCACCGACCCACACCTGACAATGTCGGGCACTGTCCACTTTGTTGGCGTCGCTGGCAATGGTCTGAAATTGCCTGGTCGCACCGGCGATCCCTTCTTTTTTCTCGCCGATCATGACCAGCGTTGCCCCGGCACGACCCAGAAATCTGGCCAGGCTCAGGCGCAACGCCAGTTCGGCACGGGCTTTGGGCAGAAACACCACCACGGTATCGTAACTTGCACCCTCAAGTGCGCTGGTGTCGTAGCCATAGCAGGCCTGCCATCCGGGCGCCTGCGTCAGGGCACGGAACACGCCTGCATGCTCACTCATCGCCAGTCCTGTGGTGGGGCATTGTGATAAGACAGCGGGATCAGAAACGCCAAGCAAGGCAACTCGCCCTTGCAGCAGATGAAGGTTGCGCAGGAGAACATCGTGGGTGTTGGTCAGTGCAGACATGGAAAGCAAGCCCGTTAGAGATAGTAAAGCAGGGTATGCTAACCGGAAATAAGCCCTGAGTCTGCCATGGTGGCGTTATCAGGGCTTCGGTATTTAACAACTGTGCTGGCAGCCGAACAAATAGCTCAGGTTTTTTGACGCCCTGAGCGAACCGGGCGCTCAACGAGGTCCGCGAGGTTGTTCAGACGAATGCTTTCGCGCTCCTGCTCATTGGTAATGGCAAGCCCCATATCTCGCAGCAGACCGTCCGCCACGTCGTACACAAAACCGTGCACAGTCAGCTGCTGGCCCCGGCGCCAGGCTTCCAGAACGATGTTGTTCTGACAGACATGACTTACCTGTTCCACTACGTTCAACTCACACAGGCGATCGACACGGTCTTCCACCGTCGGCAGGGCGTCGAGCACCGGCTGATGACGATCCCGCACGTCCTGAACGTGGCGCAGCCAGTGGGAAATCAGGCCAAAACCCTCATTCAACATCGCAGCCTTAACGCCGCCACAGCCGTAGTGGCCGACCACCATGATGTGCTTGACCTTCAACACTTCAATCGCAAACTGCAAAACCGACAAGCAATTGAAATCCGTATGCACCACGACATTGGCCACGTTGCGATGCACAAAAAGTTCACCGGGTAACAAATCCACAATCTGATTTGCCGGCACCCGGCTATCGGCACACCCGATCCAGAGGTATTCTGGTGCTTGCTGATTCTTCAGACGATCGAAAAACGTTGGATCGCCTGCCTTGATTCCGTCCGCCCAGGCACGGTTTTTTTCCAGAAGGTGCTGTAAGTGTGGCATTCGCCCGTCTCCGGCCATTGATTCCTGTTCGGAATTGAACGGGAATCAAGGGCATAACGCAATAGTCAGTTTGTCTTGGCGTCGTCCGGAACCTGATGCATGGTGCTTTGGGCGAGGTCCAGAAGCTCCCGCAGTGCCACCGAGAACATCGCGTATTCCGGCTCTCTGACACTTTTCAGCTCGGTCAGCATGGCTTTCCAGCGGTCAATCATGTGTTGATGCCTGGCTTGCCAGGCATCAACACAGGCGGGCACGTCTTCAGCCTTGCTGGCCAGTTTGAGAACACCTGTGGTCAGCGCCCTCTGCTGCCAGTCCAGATCCTCCCGAAAGCTCTCCCGAGCCAGCGCCTGCCAGTGCGAATTGGGTGCCAGTACCGCAATGGAGGTGGCAAACCAGGTCAGTTCCAGGCGGTCACCCAGATCATAATAGAGGTTGGCGACGGTTTTCAGCGGCATACCGGTTGCTTCCTGCGCCTCGATAATCCCCAGCGATGAATAGAGATATCCGGTGCCGGCGAGCACCGACGCCAGGTCTTGGGACAGCCCGGCAGCCGTCAGATCGATGTGGCGTTTTTCCCAGTGAACCCGGGCCTGATCGCCGAGGTACTCCGGCAGGTTCGAGGTCATCGCCCAGACGCTGTCGGCAAACCGCTCCATGTGGTTCTGGATGTTGAGCTCAGCCCGACGATTACGCAGCAACCAGCGCACCGCCCGCCGCATCAGGCGCATCAGATCCTGCATCAGGGTCATCTGTATATTGGCGGCAACGTGGTAATCCAGCGCTTCAATACGGTCCCACCAGTTATCGATGCGGAACACGTCTCTGGCAATGATCCAGGCCAGCGCAATGGAGGCCGGATCGGCACCGGTGGACTGGCTCAGGCGTCCCACAAACGTGATGCCCATGTGGTTAACCATGTCGTTGGCAATCTGCGTGGCGATGATTTCGCGCCGCAATTGATGCTCACCCAACTCTTTCGAGAACCGCTTGGTCAGCAGTTTCGGAAACACCTTGTACATTTCGCCCGCCAGTAACGGATCATCCGGCAATTCACTGTTGATCAGTGTTTGCTTGAGATCACCTTTGACGTAGGAGATAAGCACCGACAGCTCCGGGCGGGTCAGGCCTTTCTTGGCCAGCTTGCGCTCGGCGAGAACATCGTCTTCCGGCAGGAACTCAAGGCCACGGTTCAGCTTGCCTTCACTTTCGAAGGCGTTCATTAACCGTCGATACTCTTCCAGGCGTGGCGCCGTATCTTCACTGGCAATACTGATGGCCTGGGTCTGGCGATAGTTGTTCTTCAATACCAGCGCGGACACATCGTCAGTCATGTCTTCCAGCATGACGTTTCGCTGCTTGCCGGTCAGATCGCCCATGGCGACGGCCCGGTTGAGCAGGATCTTCATGTTGACCTCGTGGTCCGAACAGTCAACGCCACCGGAATTATCAATGAAGTCGGTGTTCAGGCGGCCACCCCGGAGTGCAAAGTCAATACGCCCCAACTGGGTAAAGCCAAGGTTGCCACCTTCACCAACCACACTGCAGCGCAGCTCATCGCCGTTAATCCGCAGGCCATCGTTGGCTTTGTCACCCACATCCGAGTGACTTTCGGACGCTGCTTTAACATAAGTGCCGATACCGCCCACCCAAAGCAGATCTACCTCCGCCTTCAGGATATGGCTGATCAGCATGTTGGGCGGTACACGATCGGCTTTGATGCCCAGCAGCTTTTTCATCTCGGCGCTGACCGGGATGGATTTGGCATTGCGGTTGAACACGCCGCCACCCTTTGAAATCAGCTTGGCGTTGTAATCGGTCCAGGCTGAACGCGGCAGTTCAAACAACCGCTTACGTTCCTGGTAGCTCCTTTGGGCATCCGGATTCGGATCCACGAAAATGTGCATGTGGTTAAACGCCGCCACCAGGCGGCTTTTCTCGGAGCACAACAGGCCATTGCCAAAGACGTCGCCGGCCATGTCGCCAATGCCGATGACGGTGAACTCGTCCACCGCCGGGTTGATACCCATTTCCCGGAAATGCCGTTCCACTGAAACCCAGGCACCCTTGGCGGTGATGCCCATTTTCTTGTGGTCGTAACCATTGCTGCCACCGGAGGCAAAAGCGTCGCCCATCCAGAAGCCATAATCCGCTGCCAGACCGTTGGCGATGTCAGAGAAAGTCGCGGTGCCCTTGTCGGCGGCCACAACCAGGTAATGATCGTCTTCGTCGTGTCGGATCACGCACGGTGGTGGCTCAATCGCGGCATCGACCAGGTTATCGGTGATGTCCAGGAGCCCACGAATGAACGTCTTATAGGCGGCGATCCCTTCGGCCTGAAAGGCTTCCCGGTCGGACCCGTCCGGCAGTCGCTTGGCAACAAACCCGCCCTTGGCACCGACCGGCACAATGACCGCGTTCTTGACCTGCTGGGCTTTCACCAGCCCCAGCACTTCGGTGCGATAGTCTTCAAACCGATCCGACCAGCGCAAGCCACCGCGAGCCACCTTGCCGCCGCGCAGATGCACACCCTCGACCCTGGGCGAATAGACGAAAATCTCGAACATTGGCATCGGCAACGGCATATCCGGAATACCGGATGGGTCGAATTTGACACTGATGTAGGGCTTGACCTGCCCTTCCGCGTCCGGTTGGTAGTAGTTAGTGCGCAGCGTGGCCTGCATCAGCTCCAGATAGAGTCGCAGTACACGGTCTTCGCTGAGATTCTCGACCTGATCCAGACCGGAATTGAATTCGATCTCGAGCTTCTGCTGGGCCGCCTCGCTCTTACCCTTGCTCTGAAAACGGTCAGGATTGAACCGGACCTCGAAGAACTCCAGCAAAAGCCGGGTCAGATTGACGTGATTCACCAGGGTGTTGGAGATGAACGTCTGACTGTTGGAGAACCGGATCTGGCGCATGTAACGGGCAAAAGTGCGCAACAGCGCAATTTCTCGCCAGCTCATGTAGGAGACCAGCATCAACCGGTTGAAGGCGTCGTTCTCCGCCTCACCGTGCCACACCCGGCGGAACAGCTCCTCGAAGATCGGCCGGATGCGGTGAATGTCCACCACAGTGCCCTTGTACGCCTGCAGAGTGAAATCGTGGATCCAGACAGTTTTACCCGTGCGGTCAGTCACTTCAAAGGGGTGCTCACCGATCACCCGGAAACCCAGGTTGTCAAAAATCGGCATCACATCCGACAGCGGCAAGGGCTCATCCGGATAGAACAGTTTGAAGTGCAGCGTGCTTTCGTCTTCTTCCAGCGCCCGGTAGAAACTCATCGCCAGATCGTCGTTATGGGCCGACGCAACAATGTGCTCAAGATCAATGGCCGCACGCCGGGGCGAGAACATGTCGGTGTAGCTGGCCGGGAAACCACCCGCCCACAGCCGATACATCTCGTTGGCCCGTTCTTCTCCGTAGGACTCACTCAGGGCGTCGTAGAGGCCGTCTCGCCAGGACTGGGCCAGCTCGATCACCTGATCGCGGATTTCCGCCAGCGGCAGCTGCCGGTTCTCGAACTGCGGCACCCGAATGGTAAACTGCACCCGCGCCAGCACCGATTCCGAGAAGTGGGTCACAAACTCGATGTCGTCGGCTTCGAGCCGATCCCGCAGCACCTGCTCCACTTTCAGCCGTAATTCGGTGTTGTAGATATCCCGGGGGAAGAAAGCCAGACAGGTGACGAACTGACCGTAAACGTCTTCACGCAGGAACAGCTCGATCCGACGTCGCTCCTGAATGTACAGGATGTTTTTCACCACGCGCAGCAGTTCGTCGGTTTCGATCTGGAACAACTCATCGCGAGGATAAAGCGTGAGAATCTGTTCCAGCTCCTTGCCTGCGTAATCGTCGGTCAGAAAACCGGAACGCTTCATCACAATCTGGAATTTACGGCGCAGCAGCGGGATTTCATCCGGCCGCTCGTTGTAAACCCGCGCGGTGTAAAGGCCCAGGAACCGGCGTTCACCGATCACCTCGCCCTGATTGTTGAACTTCTTGACCGCAATGTAGTCCGGGTAGGCCGGCCGATGCACCCGGGAGCGCTGGGCCGACTTGGCGAAAATGAAAATGTCGTCGGTGCGCGTCATCTCATGGCGGGTGCGCTGGGGCAGCTCGTTCAGCCGCACCCGGTCCGGGCGTTCGTTGTTGACCCGCAAAATACCCAGCTCGGAGTTTTCTACACGTTGCACCACCATGCCCTGCTTGTCTTTGACAAAGTCGTACTCGTCGTACCCGAGGAAGGTAAAGTGGTCTTTCACCAGCCAGTTCAGAAAAGCTCTCGCCTCTTGCCTGCCTTCTTCATCGACCCCGGCCGTGGTTGCGTCCAGTTCCGTAAGGATTTCATTGACCTTGCTTTTCACCACCGGGAAATCTTCAACCGCGATCCGCACTTCGTGCAGCACATTCTGCAAGGTCTGCTCCAGATTACGGAGATCCTCAGGCGCGCTATGGCGATCAATTTCAAGCACGATAAAGGCTTCATACGCTGAGCCGGCGCCTGATTTTTTGGTGGAATACAGCTTCTTGAGCTTGCCGTCGTTGTCGCGATCGACATGAAGAATCGAATGCTGGATGGAGTGGGTACCAATCTCCCGCTGATTGATGGCAATGCGCACCGAGTCAATCAGAAAGGGGATATTGGGATGGAGCATGAAAATAACGGTATGGGTGGATTGCCAGCCATCGCTCTCCAGATCCGGATTGAAAACCATTACCGGAGTTTCGTCGGCGCTGCGCTTTTGCAGAAACTGCCAGGCCGCCAGCACCGCCCCATAGGTGTCTGAGAATCGACGACTGACCAGCTCCTCCAGAGGAATGTGGGCATAATGCTGCCGGGCGAACTCGGCAATTTTCTTAGCCTCAGTTTTGGCAATTTTCTCTGAGAACGCCTCGGCCAACTGCTCGAAAAACTGCTCTTTGCTGGCAATTGTCAGCGCATTCATATCCAACCTCGGGTTTGTGTGAAATAAACGTAACCACGGTATGATCACATAAGCATAGTCAAAGCCTTGATTTTTGCCGGCCAGACGCGAAAACTGCGGCAATTACTTAGGCACAGTTCAGGTCAGGTACAATTCAGACAAAAGCCTGTTCCGCACCCGCCAGACCATCAAAAACCAAGAGCTATGAATTTCATGTCGTTACAGCAAACGTTTGGTGACCTCCGAACTCAACTGGCCACCCGCATCATCGGCCAGGACAAACTGGTAGACCGGCTTTTGATTGCGCTGCTTGCCGACGGCCACTTACTGGTCGAAGGCGCCCCCGGTCTCGCCAAAACCACCGCCGTTAAAGCCCTCGCCGAACACCTGGTCGGCGATTTTCACCGGATCCAGTTTACCCCGGACCTGCTGCCCTCAGACGTCACCGGCAGCGAGATCTACCGCGCCGAGACGGGTCTGTTCGAGTTCCAGCGCGGCCCTATCTTTCACAATCTGGTACTCGCGGACGAAATCAATCGCGCGCCGGCCAAGGTGCAGTCGGCGCTGCTCGAAGCCATGGGAGAACGCCAGATCAGTGTCGGCATGCGGACCTTTACCCTCCCCAGACTGTTCATGGTCATGGCCACCCAGAATCCGATTGAGCAGGAAGGCACTTACCCGCTGCCCGAGGCCCAGCTCGACCGATTCCTGATGCACGTGGTGATTGGCTACCCCTCGGCCGAGGCTGAGCGACAGATTCTGCACCTTGCACGGGCAGACTACCGTCAGGGAATTCCGCACGTAGACATTCGTCTAACAGAGGATCAGGTGATGGCAGCCCGGCAGGCGGTGTCGGATATTTACATGGCAGAACCGGTCGAGCAGTACCTGCTGGCACTGATTCTGGCAACCCGGGATGCTGGCAGCCTGGACCCCGAACTCGCCCGTTGGACGGCTTACGGCGCCAGCCCTCGCGGCACCATTGCCCTGGATCGATGCGCCCGGGCCCTGGCCTGGCTTGATGGCCGGGATTACGTAACCCCCGATGACATTAGGGCGATGGCGTTTGATGTGCTCCGGCACCGGATTCTGCTGACCTTTGAGGCAGAAGCAGAAGGCATGACCGCAGACGCCGTGCTGCAAAGGTTGATTGACCGGGTTCCGGTGACCGCCTGAAGCGACCTGCAGCAGGAGGCCCTGACAATAGCATGACCAACCTGACCACCGTCACCCACATCACCTTGCCGGATCTTGTTCGCCTGCAGGCCGACGCCCGGGCGCTGAAGCTGCCCTCGGCACGACCGGTGCGGTCGCGCCAGTCCGGCCTTCGGCAGTCCCGCCAGCGCGGCCGCGGCATGACTTTTGCAGAAGTACGTCAGTATCAGCCTGGCGACGATATTCGCAGCATTGACTGGCGCGTCACCGCCCGGCGTCAGTCCCCTCATACCAAACTGTATGAAGAAGAACGGGAGCGCCCGGTGCTGCTGATTGCAGATCTGGGCCCGACGCTGTTTTTTGCCAGTACCGGCGCCTACAAGCAGGTTCGCTGCGCCCAGCTGACATCGATACTGGCCTGGCTGGCTCTGTGGGCCGGAGACCAGGTCGGCGGACTGGTCTTCAATAACCGGGAACTGGATCTGCTGCGCCCGGCGCGCCGCAGAAAGTCGGTGCTGCGTCTGCTGGATCAGCTCGCCAATCTGCAGCATCAGCCAGGGAGCCCCCCGGCCACCGGGGATGAGCCCGCCTGTCGGCTGGACACCGCTCTGGCAGAGGCCCGCAGGGTTGCTCATACTGGCACCCGGATTTTCATTATCAGCGATTTCATGACCGTGACCGACAACACCACCAGCCTGCTGGGCGCCCTGGCACGGCACAACAGCGTTAGCGCCATACGGATACTCGACCCCCTGGAAAGCGAGCTCCCCGCCAGCGGGCGCTTTGCCGTCGCCGGCCCGGACGGACCGATCTGGTTTGACGCTGCCAAGCCTGCGTTTCAAAAAGCCTGGCGCGACAAAGTGGCGAGTCATGAACAGCAACTCGCCGACTGTTTTCGCACCTCCGGCGTCCAGGCCGCGACAGTCAGGACGGATCAGGACCCAGCCAGCGCCCTTCGTCCGCTGCTCGGCCCGGGAGGACGCATCGGATGAACGAACAAGACCCACTGGCCCAATTGCGTGATATTCACCTGCCCGAAACCGGCGGTTTCTGGCCACCGGCACCGGGCTGGTGGCTGGTCGCCGCTCTGCTGCTGATCAGCCTCGCGATACTGGTTCTATTCTGGCGCAGACACAGGCGCAACACGCTCTGGCAGCGGCAGGCCAGGGGTCTGCTGGTTGATCTGGAGCATTCAGCCAGCAAGGATTCGAGCTGGTTCTGCGAACTGAACGCACTGCTGAAACGGGTCGCACGGCAGGCTTTTCCTGAGCGCCACCCGGAAGCCATGTCGGGCCAGGAGTGGGTTGATTTCCTGCTGGAAACCGCCCCGAACGACGGCATCGCCTCGCGTTCGCTGGTAGAGGCGATGGCGGCCAGCATCTGGCAACCTGCACCGGTTGCCGACCCGGCTCAGGCACTCCGCTTCGCCGCCGCCTGGCTGGAGGCAAGAGCATGATGAGCCTGGCCTATCCCTGGCTGTTGCTGCTGGCATTACTGCCGCTGCTGTTGATTGGCCGCAACCGGGGCCAACAGGCGGTGGATGCTCCGGTGATACCGGTCGGTCACTGGCTCTCCGGCTTGCCCGGGGTCAGCACCCGGGGCCGGGC
>JAWOAO010000351.1:0-2563 GCA_046498485.1 Marinobacter sp.
GGTCAGGTCTGCCAGGCTGACGCGTTCGGTGCCGGCCCGTTGCAGTTGCAGTGGTTGTGCGATCAGCGTCAGCAACCAGCGTTCAAGCGGCTCGACCCAGTCAGACCAGCCCCGGGTGCTGCAGCGGCGGCTGAGTTGTTCCCGGAGCAGGCTCGGGTTATCCAGCACCCGCTGGAAGCCGTGCTGAGTGCACCATTCCAGCAGTTCGTGCAGGAAGGTGCCAGGGCCGGCGCCTTTGGGAAAATGATGGTGGTTGCGGCTGTCGGGCGTTGGCGTGGTGTCGTCGCTTTGCCCCTGGGCACTTTCTTCCAGCAGGTTCTGGGTCTGGGCGTCTTCCACCTCACCGGTAAACGCAATCCCGGTGCCGGCCATGCCGGTATAGTCGATGGAGGAATAACTGGCAATCCACCAGTCTTCTTTGGCGACCCGGGTGGAAATTAACGCGGGGCCGAGGGCTTCCGGTGCCGGTTCGGAATAGTGAGTCTGTTGCGCTTCTGGCAGCGGGCGCACGCTGATCTCTGCTCGGCCTTCGCCCAGTCGGTTCAGGCAGTCGGTGATCGGGTTTTGCGCCGTACCATTGATTAGATAACCCAGACCGCTCTGGGGCCAGTTATCCAGGGCCGCGGCTCCCACCCAGGTGGCAAACCGGGCCCGGGTCAGGGCCACGTAGAGCTTGCGGATATCCTCGCCCAAGCGCTCCTGGTCGGCTTTGGCGACGTCTTTGGTGCCGGGGTCAAACACGGTGATCAATTTGCCCTGGTCGTCGTGGTAGCGCACAAACGCCTGTTTTTCGCTTTCCGAGCGGAACGCGGTACCAAACGGCAGGAACACCAGCGGGTATTCCAGACCCTTGGATTTGTGCACAGTAATCACTTTCACCAGGCCGGCATCGCTTTCCAGGCGCAGGGTGCGGTGTTCGTCTTCTTCATCGGCAGCCCGCAAAATCTGGGTAAAGTGGTGTACCAGGGCATGTTCGCCGTCCAGTTGCAGGCTGTCCTGTTGCAGCAGTTCGGCGATGTGCAGAATGTCGGTCAGCCGGCGTTCGCCATCGGCCCGTTGCAGCAGGCGTCCAGGCACCTCGAAATCCATCAGGAAGCTGCGCAGCATGGGCAGCACGCCCTGCTTCTGCCATTGCTGCTGGTAGCCCATGAAGCGTTCGATCTCCTGCTCCAGAGCGAATTCATCGGTGAGTAACCGATTCAGTGCCTGCCAGCTCTGGCCCAGTGTCGGGGTGGCCAGAGCCGCCCGGGTATAGGCCAGTTGCCGGGGCTCGGCGAAAGCGCGCAGCCAGCACAGCACTTCTTTGGCTTCCTGCGAGGTCAGCACCGAATCCCGGTCGGACAGGTACACGCTCTTGATGCGCCGGCGGCCGAGGGCATCCCGCACGGCGGCGGCTTCGTTGCGGTTGTTGACCAGAATGGCGATGTCTTTGGGGGCGACCGGCTCCAGATCGGTGGGCCGGTCGGGCAAGGCGAAACCGGCCTGCCCGGCCTGGCCCAGGGTCAGCAGGCGGGCGATCTCGCTGGCGCAGGTTTCCGCCACATCGGCGGTGGCGGAGCCTTTGGCCAGGCCTTTCGGATTGCCGTCTTTGCCTGCTTCGTCAGATTCAAGCGTCCAGAACATCAGGCTGGGCTGAATTTCACCCTGCACCGACCACAGGCGTTTGGTGCCATTAGCCGCCACCCCCTGAAAAGGCAGCGGTGAGCTGTCGCCTTTGCCGAACAGGAACGCGCCCTCCGTGCTGTGCTGGTCGCTGTACTCAAACACCCGGTTGACCGCATCGACCATGGTTTTGGCAGAACGGAAGTTGGTGCCCAGGGTGTAAGTGCGCTCCTTTACCCCCTGCCGGGCCAGTAGATAGGTATAGATATCGGCACCGCGGAAGCCGTAGATGGCCTGTTTCGGGTCACCGATCATCAGCAGGCAGGTGGCCGGGTCGCCGTCGGCCACGTTGTAGATCCGGTCAAAAATGCGGTACTGCACCGGGTCGGTATCCTGGAATTCATCAATCAGTGCCACCGGGAACTGGCGGCGGATGGTGGCCGCCAGCTGGTCACCCCGGGGGCCATGCAAGGCATGGTCCAGGCGGCTGAGCAGGTCGTCGAAGCCCATTTCCGAGCGTTTCTGTTTTTCCGCTTCCAGGCGTTCGGCCATCCAGTGGCTGACGTGGCGCAGGATGTCCGATTTGGCGCTGGGCTGGTTCTGGCTGAATGCCATCAGGGCTTCGATGGCCTCGAAGGCCGGGTGCCGGGGCGCCGGGGCATCGCCTTTGACAATGTTATCCAGGCCTTCCGGGGTCTGGTTCTTGAAACCGGCTTTGTCGAGGCCTTCGGGCAGCAGGTCGTCGGAGTCGGCCCAGGCCGTCAGGATGTCCCAGGTTTTCACCATGGCGTTCTTGCTGCCGCCATGCAGCCGTTTACTTTTGTTCAGATCGGTCAGCAGATCAAGCACCTGGCCCTGCCACTGGGCCCAGGGATGCGCTTTCAGTTCTTGAGCGCGTGACTGTCGCTGGCTGACGACCTGAGTGATGGCCTGATGCACGTTGTCGGGCGGGGTGCCCAGG
>JAWOAO010000409.1:0-6735 GCA_046498485.1 Marinobacter sp.
CGTGCATTTGTCCATCTTGCCACGGCTGCCAAAGTTGCCCGCCTGGGGGAACTGGGGCGCGCCGAAGGGGCAAGCATAAAAACAATAGCCACAACCAACACACCGATCCTTGGAGTGCAACACGATCCCGTCTTCGGTCTGGTAGAAGCAATCCGTAGGACAGACGGCCATACAAGGCGCGTCTGAACAGTGCATACAAGCTACCGAGATCGAACGCTCGCCGGGTTTACCATCATCGATGGTGACCACACGCCGACGGTTGATGCCCCAGGGGACTTCATGCTCATTCTTACAGGCAGTAACGCAGGCATTACATTCGATGCAGCGTTCAGCGTCGCAAAGAAACTTTGCGCGTGCTTGTCCTTCAAGTGCCATGTTATACACCTCTTATTATGCTGGCGAGATCGCACACAGGGTGCACTTGGTCTCTTGCATCTGCGTGACCGAGTCATACCCGTATGTCTGAACCGTGTTAGTGGACTCACCCAGGACATAGGGATCGGCACCTTTGGGATACTTATCCCTCAGATCCTTACCTTCCAGGTGTCCGCCGAAGTGGAACGGCATGAAGGCTACGCCTTCGCCTACGCGTTCGGTGATCATCGCCTTTACCTTGATGCGTGCGCCTTCAGGGCCAGAAACCCAGACGTCGTTGCCGTCACGGATGTTCAGGTTATTCGCATCGCGCGGATTCACCTCGATGAACATGTCCTGCTGCAGTTCCGCCAGCCAGGGGTTTGACCGGGTCTCATCTCCACCACCTTCGTATTCAACCAGTCGGCCTGAGGTCAGAATGATGGGGAAGTCCTTGCTGAAGTCCTTCTTCTGAATAGACTCGTACAGGGTCGGAACCCGCCAGAAGTGCTTGTCGGCGTAGGTCGGGTAGTCTTCCACCAGATCACGACGGTTAGTGTAGAGCGGCTCGCGGTGCAGCGGTATGGGGTCCGGGAAGTTCCAGACGATCGTGCGGGCTTTGGCGTTACCAAAGGGCGCACACTCGTGCTTGATCGCCACACGCTGTATGCCGCCTGACAGATCGGTCTTCCAGTTGGTGTTGGCACCTGCCACCGCATCAATGCTGGCACGTTCGTCGGCGGTTAGGTCTCCGTCCCAGCCCAGGTCCATCAGCATCTGCATGGTGAACTCAGGGTAGCCGTCCTTGATCTCGGAGTTCTTTGAGTAAACGCCGTCAGCAAGCAAGCTCTCGCCGTCGCGCTCGACACCAAACCGGGCCCGGAACGTGAGGCCGCCTTCGGATACCGGCAACGACATATCGTACAGGTTGTGTGTTCCCGGATGGTTCATCTCGGCGGTGCCCCAGCATGGCCATGGCATACCGTAGGTATCACCGTCGCAGGGTCCGCCCACCGCTCGCAGGGTCGTCCTGTCAAAGTGATGCTGGTTCGCCATGTGTTTTTTCATGCGCTCGGGCGATTGGCCGGTATAGCCGATGGTCCACATGCCACGGTTGAATTCGCGTGTGATGTCCTCGATTACCGGCTCGTTGCCTTCAATTGCAATGTTGCGGAACATACGATCGGTAAAGCCGAACTTGTCAGCAAACAGTTTGATGATTTCGTGGTCGACCTTCGAGTCAAACAAAGGCTCGATGACCTTTTCACGCCACTGGAGCGATCGGTTGGAAGCGGTTACCGAGCCCGTGGTCTCGAACTGGGTTGTTGCCGGCAACAGGTAGGCACCGTCCTTGCGATCGTGCAGCACCGCTGACACGGTGGGGAAAGGATCCACGACGACCAGAAGGTCCAGCTTTTCCATGGCCTCCTTCATTTCCAGCATACGCGTCTGCGAGTTGGGCGCGTGGCCCCACAGAACCATCGCCCGGGTGTTGTCGGGCTGGTCCAGGTTTTCCTTGGCTTCCAGCACACCATCGATCCAGCGAGACACGGTGATGCCCTTCTCGTTCATCATGGCTTTGGACGTGCCGCTCTTGTCCATCACGGCAAAGCGACCCTTCAGCCAGTCCATGTCTTCTTCCCAGACTCTTGCCCAGTGCGCCCATGAGCCAGCGGTCAGGCCATAGTAGCCCGGCAAGGTATCGGCCAGGACGCCGAGGTCGGTGGCACCCTGCACGTTGTCGTGTCCGCGGAAGATGTTGGTACCGCCGCCGGCCACGCCCATGTTACCCAGCGCCAACTGCAACACGCAGTACGCACGGGTGTTGTTGTTGCCGTTGGAGTGCTGAGTGCCGCCCATACACCAGATGACGGTACCGGGGCGGTTGTTGGCCAGAGTGCGCGCTACACGCTCAAGTTGCGCACCCGGTGCACCGGTAACGCGCTCTACTTCTTCAGGGTTCCAGCGTTTCACCTCTTCACGGATCTCGTCCATACCGTATACGCGGGTGCGGATGAACTCTTTGTCTTCCCAGCGGTTTTCAAAGATGTGCCAGAGCAGGCCCCAGACCAGCGCGACGTCTGAACCGGGGCGGAAACGCACGTACTCGTCGGCATGAGCCGCAGTCCGGGTGAAGCGCGGATCACAGACAATCAGCGGCGCATTGTTTTCTTCTTTGGCTTTCAGGACATGCAGCAGCGACACCGGGTGCGCTTCTGCGGGATTGCCGCCGATTATAAAGATCGCTTTGGAGTTGTGAATGTCGTTGTACGAGTTGGTCATCGCACCGTAGCCCCAGGTGTTGGCTACGCCGGCTACCGTCGTTGAGTGACAGATCCGGGCCTGGTGATCGACGTTGTTGGTGCCCCAGTACGCAGCAAACTTGCGATACAGGTAGGCCTGTTCGTTGTTGAACTTCGCACTGCCCAGCCAGTAGACCGAGTCCGGACCGCTTTCTTCCCGGATTTGCAACATCTTGTCGCCGATCTCGTTGATCGCCTGATCCCAGGGGATTTTCTGCCACTGGCCGTTGACCATTTTCATCGGATATTTCAGGCGGCGCTCACCATGACCGTGTTCCCGCACCGAGGCGCCCTTGGCGCAGTGAGAGCCCAGATTGAAGGGGCTGTCCCAGCCGGGCTCCTGGCCGGTCCATACGCCATTCTGAACTTCAGCCTCGACCGTGCAGCCGACCGAGCAGTGCGTACACACGGTTTTTTTGCGCACGACTTCGGCACCCGCTGTTGACGGCGTTGCCGCTTTGACGCGCGTCGACGGCAGCGACAAAGCCGCCAGACCGCCAACTGCGACGCCGGAAGCGGCCAGGAATCCCCGGCGGTCCATGGTCGTTGCAGCGAGGGATGAAAGTAAAGATCCCGCACGGGAGCCTTTCGCTACCCCGTTGGTTTTCTTCCTCAACATGTCTCGTACCTCTCTTTTTTTTATTCTCGCTTTCCTGGAAATGCGGTCACCCAAGAGCCTTTCGCAACCTTGAATGACTTACGTTTCCCTAAAAGCGAGCCGATTCCAGATATTTGCGCGTGTGTTCAGTGTCACGTAGACCGCGGCTTTCAGGAGCGTCTTTGACAACGACCTCGGCTGCGGCGTTCGGTGCTACTGCCACGGCAACGGCAGCTGGAACTGCAGCTGCTGCCATCCGCAAGAAGCGGCGACGGCTGTTATCACGCTGTTGGTTGTCCATAGGACACCTCCACCTGGGTTAAGGGATCGGGTAGATCCCGGTTATTGAAGTGCAAACGCATCGGCCTCTACCTCCACGAAAGCCCGCCCCAGCGAGCCCACCGGCGCGTAAAAAACCGCCGTTTGCGCTTTCTCCAAATCGCTAAAAAACAGTGATGCCCACTTTGCCAGGTGCGCATCAAAAAAGGCTTTCTGGGAAGCAAGATCACTGTCGCACTCGAACTCACCCGTGATGATCCCCGCCATGATTTCACACAGCGTGCCTATATGATCTTCAGGTTCTTTAACGTCGTCAGAGGTTTTGATCCCCCTGGCCATCAGATCACCACGTAAATCCGCAAGGGGCTTTTCGTTCAGAAACCCGGTCAGGTAATAACTGGCGAACGGTAGGAGTTCACCACGGCCGACGCCTACGAACAGATTGTTGTATTCCCGATTGGCGTTCTCCGGCGAAGTGCGCTCGGCAAGAGCAGCCAGAGTCCTGGAAGCGGACCCCAAGGCAGTATCACCACCTTGCAAGGTTGTCAGGCCACGAAGAAGCTCATTCGAAGGTGGACCGCCCAGCAGGGTGCCCAGTAACTGATACATTTGGGCGCGCGCACGATCTTCGTCCGGAATAGAGCGAGGGCACTGAATTTCAGCGGTGTCAGCCAAGTCTTTGTCCTTAGAGCTGTTTTTGTAGGTTGCTTACAGTTTTAACGATGGTATGTCTGGAACAGTTTAGTACAATTATCCAGGCTCGGGGTAAATACGCGTCCGGGCACTCATTATTCAAAACGCATTCGGGGACGATAGCTCGGTTCAGGCTCAGCCTCAGCAAGCGCAGGTTCGACATGGCGGGTAGTGAAAGAGCCTACAGCGATTTCGGGCTCTGAGCGCTCGGTTACGCCCTCATCCAGCGGTGTCTCAGCTACTTTTGAAAGGGCATTGGTCTCCGGGGACCCGTCGAGCTCCTGAATCTGATCGTCGATTTCCTCACCGGCTTTCTCTTCAACCTTAGGAGTTCTATCAAACCCCTGGCCTACCTTGTACAAGGTCTGTATCACTTTGCCTGTATTGGCAGCGTCCGTAAAATCTTCATCGTAATCATTAAGCCCGTCCAGTACCGCCAGAACGGGATTTGATGTCCAGAGTGAGCGCAGGGCCTTGCGGCGCAGGAGCTCGGGAATCTCTTTTTGCATGAACCCTTTGATGTCGGTGCCGAGCTCGATGGCATTTGGGTCGGGCAAGTGGTACTTCTCCAGCACCTCGATCTCAGGCAGGGCCTCATTGATGGTGAGTTCCTGTTCTTCAGGCGATAACTCGGGCTCAACCGTCTGAGGCGGGGCGAGCTCAGGCTCTTTGCTGGCGTTGGTTTTTTTGCGCGACCAACGCTGTAGGCGTGACTCAGCCATCAGTGCACTCTTGGTTTTTTAATGTTGGAGGGCGCACGGTAAACGTCGCTCTGTTGACGAATGCGTGCATCGCCTTTGCCGTCTTCGATAGCATCAACATTTATTTCGTCACGACGACGTTTCTTGAAAGGCTCTTCGATGTAGTGCAGGTCGATAAATTCTTTGATCCAGGCCGCCAGGGACTCGGGAATCGGAACCGCTTCGACGATGCTTTCACCACTGTCCAGGGTATCGAGGGCGTCATGGGCGCTGGCGGTAATGGCGCTGACAACCCACCCTGATGGGGACTGGCTGGTCGGATCTCTGTCCATTACGATCCATACTGAGGGAACGGTCATGTTCAGGGATACAAGGTACCCCTCGACGTCAGCGCGAAACAGCTCCATGGTGATGGTGCCGGCGTGATAATCGACCACCTCGCCATCACGCACCAGCTCTTTCCAGAATGCATCCGGTGCGCCCGGGATAACAGCCACTGGCTTCCAGATATCCCGCGCCCATTGGGTTACGCCCGGCGACCGACGGACGACGGCACCGATTTTCAACTCGCGCTTCCAACTTTCTGTATTACGGCTCATGAAGGCTCTCTATACTGCGGCTCATGACAGCGCTCTGACCTAAAAAGGTAGCAGAGCGCAAGCAATTATCCAATTAGCCAATTGTCGAAGGGCAAACGGGTGTGTCATCCTCAACCTTAACGGCATTAAGTACGCATACGTACAAAAATAACGTAAAGAGCAAAATTCTGATGACGGCACACAAAACCCTATTGTTATGCACCTGCGACAAAACTCAGTCTTTTAATCCTGAGGTACTGCAAGCGGCCGCAGCGGCTGAGCAGGTGATTGTGGTGGATCAACTGTGTGGCACCGATATGGAGATTGCGGCCAAACATCTGGGCAGCAGTAACGAACTACTTATTGCCTGTGGCCAGCAGGCCGCCCTGTTCGAACGATTAAGCGAAGACGTACAGGCTGAGATTCAGCATTCCGCGCCGATGAGAGCCATCGATATCCGGGATCGTGCTGGCTGGGGTTCATTAACTGCGAACCCCAAACGCGTGCACGCCAAGCAGGCCGCCTTGATCGCCGCGGCTCAGTTACCGGCTCCTTCAGCACCCTTGAAGACAATCGAGTCCAGCGGTGTGTGTTGCATCGTTGGGCCCACCGAGCAGGCCGTGCGGATGGCCGAGCTGGTGCAGGACGAGCTCGGCGTGACCTGCATCGTCAACGATTCGGGCCCGATACAATTGCCCTCCGCTGGTTACGACGTGGCCAGAGGTCAATTGACCTCGGCCCGTGGTGCGCTGGGTAATTTCAAGCTGGAGTTTGCCCAATTGCAGGCGTTGAATCCCGCGGGTCGCGGCGCTCTCGGTTTTGGCGAGGTGAAAGCCACCGCCCGTAGCGAGTGTGACGTATTTATCGACCTGCGTGGCGGCGCTCCGGCATTTCCCAGTTACCAGAAGCGCAACGGCTACTTTTGGGCTGACCCGGCCAAAACCGGAGAGTTAGAGCGTATCGCACTGACCGCCAGGGACCGGGTCGGTGAGTTTGAGAAAACCGTGTTTTTCAACCTGGAAACCTCATTGTGTGCGCACTCCCGGGCGAATCAGGGCGGTTGTACCCGCTGCCTGGACGTTTGCTGCACTGAGGCGATTTTTTCCGCTGGGGATCACATACAGATCGATTCCGATATCTGCGCAGGTTGTGGGTCCTGTGCGGCGGTCTGTCCGACGTCAGCCGTGACCATGAACGAAACCCCCTTTGAGGCCATCACACGAGTCCTG
>JAWOAO010000039.1:0-2890 GCA_046498485.1 Marinobacter sp.
CTGACGATTGGCATGCGCGGTTTGATGCGGTGGAACGGCGGTATCTGTTTCGCCTGATGTCGCGGCGCGCGCCACTGACGTTTGAGGCGGCGCAGATGTGGCGGCCCGGTGGTGATGAAGGACATTGATCAGGAGATGCTGGATGCGGGGATGGACAAGATTCGGTCCATCTACCAGGGACGGGTCGACAAGGGGAAGATGAGCGCCACGCAACCGGTTTCGGTCACCTATAATATGAACGTTCTACAGAATTTCGACGACGCACCCGAAACCTTCTGCGTCACTCTTAACCGAAGCCATGATATTGCTCCGGAAAAAGTGATCAAACGTTTCGAGTATGACCACCCGGTCTTCACGCTGGAGGCTGTTGCCGCTCAGGCACGCTATGATGAAATCGGTAACCAGAACCGAACCCATTTCTGCGGTGCTTACTGGTTCAACGGGTTTCACGAAGACGGCGTACGCAGTGCATTGCGGGTTACCCGGGCGTTTGGCGTGGGGCTCTGATCATGTCCAGTGATTGGCTAGAAGGTACTATAAGACATCGCCGTAAGGTGCCGGTTTTTCACGAATTCAACTACAACATCGGCATGCTTGCTCTGGATCTGGACGAATGGTCGAGCATCACCCGGAGCAGCCCGTTTTTCTCGTTGGAACGCTTCAACTGGCTGTCGCTGTACCGCAAGGACTATCTGGATCCCGAAATACCCAGTCTTCGTCAGGCCGTGTACAACCGGGTGAAGAGTGCGACAGGCTGGGCGCCGGAAGGCCCGATCCAGCTGATTACCCACCCCCGCTACCTGGGTTACGTGTTCAACCCGGTCAGTTTTTACCTGTGCTATGAGCAGGGTGAAAGCCCTCAGAATGGTGATATTCCGCGAGTCATCCTGGCGCAGATTACCAACACCCCCTGGAAACAGAGGCACGTGTACTGTCTGGAAAGCCGCCAGCCCGGGCCAGCGGATTCATCCGACTGGCACTCTGAACGCTTTGCCTTCAGTAAACGCTTTCATGTGTCTCCGTTCAACGGCATGGATCAGCACTATCAATGGCTGTTCAGCTTTCGCGGGCCGCAACTGCGGATCCACATGAATGTCGAGCAGGGCCAGCAGAAGCATTTCGATGCCACGCTGGTAGTCCAGCGCAGCCCGTTTGATCGTAAAACCCTGCACAGGAGCCTGCGACGGTTTCCCCTGGAAACTCTCAAAGGGACGGCCGGAATTTACTGGAATGCGCTCAAACTGAAGCTCAAAGGTGCGCCTTTCCATACCAATCCGGACAAGCTGAATCAAGATTCCAGTGAATACCGCAAAGGCGCGGACGACCAGGGTGCTGATATCACCGCAACACCGGCAACCATCAATAAAGAACACGAACAGGCAGGAAGGGTAAGCTCATGGAGAACCTGAACACGTCAGTCGATCGCCAGACTGCCAATGGATTGCCAGTGGTGAGCCGGGTGTCCCGGCAACTGGTCTGCCATCAGCTGTCCCGACTTGGTCGCGGCCAACTGGTGGTCCGGGAAGACGGTTTTGAGGATCGGGTTTTCGGTGATGGCAACGGCGACTACCCTGCCGCTGAACTCGTTATTCACCATCACACCACCTGGCGAGACCTGGTCACCGGCGGCAGTGTCGGTGCCGCAGAAGCCTACGTCGCTGGCGACTGGAGCTCACCGGACCTGACCGCTTTGCTGCGGTTTTTTAGCCGCAACATCGACACCATGAACGCCTTCGAAGACAAGTTCAGCTGGCTCAGCAAGCCCGCCCTGAAAGCATTGCACTGGCTCAACCGCAACACCCCCGAGGGCTCGCGCAAGAACATCAGTGCCCATTACGACCTTGGCAACGATCTGTTCAAGCTGTTCCTTGACCCGACCATGATGTATTCCTCGGCCATCTACCCGCGAGACGATGCCACGCTGGACGAGGCTGCAGTGTACAAACTGGATACCATCTGTAAAAAGCTGGATCTGCAGCCGGGCGACCGGGTGGTGGAGATTGGCACCGGCTGGGGTGGTTTTGCCATCCACGCCGCGAAACATTACGGCTGTCACGTCACCACCACTACCATTTCCAAAGAGCAGCTGGAGCTGGCGAGGGAGCGGGTAAAGGCCGAGGGCCTGGAAGATCGCATCACCCTGCTGTTTGATGACTACCGCGATCTTGAAGGCCAGTTCGACAAGCTGGTCTCCATCGAAATGATCGAAGCCGTCGGCCCGCAATTTCTGGACAGCTACCTGTCGCAGATCAGCAAGCTGCTCAAACCCGATGGCCTGGCTCTGGTTCAGGCGATTACCATGCCGGAGCAGCGTTACCACCGGGCCCTGAAAAACGTCGATTTTATTCAGCGCTTTATTTTCCCGGGCAGTTTTATCCCCTCCTTCGGGGCGATCCTGGCGTCCATGCGCCGCGATTCCGATCTGGTTCTTGCTCACACCGAAGATTTTGGCTTTCACTATGCCCGCACACTCCGGGACTGGGGTGATCGGTTCATGGCCAATCGGGACACCCTGAGTGCGCAAGGTTACGACCAGGCGTTCCAGCGCTTGTGGCATTTCTATTTCGCGTATTGCGAAGCCGGCTTCAGTGAACGGGCGATCGGGGTTGGCCACCTGGTCATGGCCAAGCCTGCCAACAAACGTGCGAATATTCTCAGCCTATGATCGCCTCAGAAACCGCCCGCAACGTCGTCAATTTTGTTCTGTTTCAGATCGGATGGCTGACGTGTGTGATCTTTCCCGGACTGGCCGCGGCCGGGCTGGTGCTGTTTTTCCTGGCCGTTCACTTCACCCTGGTGAGCCAGAAGCGCTCTGTCGAGCTGCAGTTCATCGGCTTTGGTGTGGTGCTCGGCAGCCTGATGGATACGCTCTGGTTTCAGACCGGAGTGT
>JAWOAO010000141.1:0-4415 GCA_046498485.1 Marinobacter sp.
TGATAAGGTGTGAATTGTATGGAAGCCAGAGCAAAGTAGCGGCGGTTAATGGAAGAAAACAGGACAGGCAAAGCAGAATTTTTATAATTAAAGGAATAGGCAGCCTGTTCATCGATCCGCTAACCATTCTCGCTCCCCACATGCCTCCGATTCCCAATCCCAGGATTGCGGTTGATACTGCCAAAAACACAAAATGGTATGACAAGATCATTGAAAACAATCTGGTTAAACTGATCTCAAATACTATTAACGAGAAAGAAACCATAAAAATTAACAGCCACAAACTGAAAAGGCCTCTTTTACCTCTGGCAGCTTCTAAGTTCATATCTATCTTGAATAAAAACAAGTAGCAAGTAGGTCGGATTAGACGAAGTCGTAATCCGACAGATGTCCGATAATTTGTGCGAGGCCGCCGTTGTTGGATTGCGCTTCGCTTTATCCAACCTACGTTTAAAGATTCCGTTTGCAGACCCGAACAGGCATGAAAGCGAGTGGTGGGGATGTCCTCCCAAAAATGTGCGGAGCCATGGATGGCGGAGCCCAAGCGCCCCAGGGATGGGCCGAAGGAGCGTTTTTCAGAAGCCCCACCCCGCCGGCCACCCTGCACCCAACCAGAGGCCGGGCGAACGCGAGCACCCAAGTCAAAGCCTCAGGATTTGTACTTGCGAAGTTCGAGACGCGCCACCATAGCTCGATGAACTTCGTCGGGGCCGTCGGCCAGCCGCAGAACCCGGGCGTAACCAAACAGCGCGGTCAGCGGGAAGTCATCGTCGCTGACACCCGCGCCACCGTGAATCTGGATCGCATCATCGACAATCTGCTGCAGCATCGACGGCACCACCGCCTTGATCATCGACACCTCCTGCAGTGCCCCCGCAATACCCTTGGTATCCAGCGCCCAGGCACACTTCAGCGTCAGCAACCGCGCCTGTTCGATGTTCATGCGGGCATTGGCGATGATATCCCCATTGCCGCCCAGTTTCGCCAGTGGCCGGCCAAAAGCCTCGCGGGACAGGGAGCGCTTGATCATCAACTCCAGTGTACGCTCGGCGGCACCGATGGCGCGCATGCAGTGGTGCACCCGGCCTGGCCCCAATCGGCCCTGGGCGATTTCGAAACCGCGACCGGGGCCGGCGATGATGGCGCTCTTGGGCAGGCGCACGTTGTCGAACAATACCTGGCCGTGGCCATAGGGCTCATCGTAAGCGCCGAACACCGGCATCATGCGCTCGATGGTGATGCCCGGGGCGTCCAGTGGCACCAGCACCATGGAGTGGCGGCGGTGTTTCTGGGCGTCCGGGTCGGTCACGCCCATGAAGATGGCAACTTTACAGTCCGGGTGGCCGATGCCGGTGCTCCACCACTTGCGGCCGTTGAGGACCACGTCGTCGCCTTCAACGGTGGCGGTGGCTTCCATGGTGGTCGCATCAGAAGAGGCCACCGCCGGTTCGGTCATGCAGAAAGCAGAGCGGACTTCGCCACTCATGATCCGGGGCAGCCAGTCGGCTTTCTGCTGTTCGGAGCCGTAGTGGATCAGCACTTCCATGTTGCCGGTGTCGGGCGCGTTGCAGTTGAAGATTTCCGGGGCGATGAAGCTGCGGCCGGTTTCTTCGGCAATCAGGGCGTAGTCGGAGTTCAGCAGGCCGCAACCGTACTTGTCGTCCGGGAAGAACATGTTCCACAGGCCCTGGGCTTTGGCCTTTGCTTTCAGTTCTTTGATGATTGGCAATACCACCCAGCGGTTTTCCCGGGCGGCCAGTTCTTTATGGTATTGCTCTTCAATGGGGATGATCTCTTCACGCATGAACGTTTGCACGCGGTTGAGGTAATCCTGGCCTTTCTCTGAAATGTTGAAATCCATGGTGCAGCTCCTCGCGCTTACCTGCCCCGATAAGGGGCGCACTTTCGATCAGATGGCAAACAGTCTAGGAGTCGATGCGCTATTACGCGACTGAATTGTTCTTATCATTTATCATTACCAATACTTATTCAGATAACGGATTTTCATTATGGCGCTGAATCGCCTGGACCTGAACCTGCTGCACGTGTTCGACACCATTTACCGGGAAGGCAGCCTGACCCGGGCTGCCCGGGCGCTGCACCTGACCCAGCCGGCGGTGAGCCATTCCCTGGCCCGGCTGAGAGATCACTTTGATGACCCCTTGTTCACTCGTCAGGGCAATCAGATGGTGCCAACGCCTCTGGCCCGGCGATTTCTGGAGTCCATGCGCCCGGGGCTGACTCAGGTGCAGAGTGCGGTCAATCAGTTTCACGCTTTCGACCCGGCCCGTCAGCGCAAGACTTACGCGCTGGGGTTGCGGGATGTGCTGGAATCGACTTTTTTACCACAGTTGATGAGCAAGCTGGCACCCTATCCGGAGCTGGAAATCATCAGCCAGCGGGTGCCACGACGGGATATGGAAACCCGGTTGGCGGCGGGCAAGCTGGATTTTGCGATTGATGTGTTGCTGCCGGTGAGCAACCAGACCAGTCACGAACTGCTGCGGCAAGACCGGCTGGTGGTGTTGGCCCGAAAAAACCACCCGGCGCTGCAGCAGGGCCTGGATATGCCGGCCTATCTGGAGGCCAGACATGTGCTGGTATCGTCCCGCGCAGAAGGCCCGGGCATTGAGGATTTCGAATTATCCCGACACGGGGTACAGCGCAACATTCGCCTGCGCTGCCAGCACTATTATGCCGCCTGTCGCGTGGTAGAAAGCTCGGACCTGCTGCTGACGATGCCCGAAACCTATGCCCGGATTATTGCCGAACGGGCAGATATCGAGGTGATGAGCCCGCCAGCACAGATGCCATCCATTGATGTCCATCTGTACTGGCATAAAGCGTATGAAAAAGAGCCGGCACTGGTGTGGTTCCGGGACCAGCTGCGCAGCCTGCCCGGTGATCAGTAAGCGCCGACCAGCGCCAGGAAGCCGAAGAATCCGGCCGCGGTAATGCCAAGGGAGATCAGAACAATGCCGAAACCCCACCAGATTGCGGCGGCATCCGAGACGGGTACGTCATGCCCCCGCAGCGTGCGGTAAAACGCCCAGGGACCAAGGATAAACGAGCCCAATACAGCGAACACCAGGCCAACGGCAATACCGGCAAAAGTCCAGGTGGCCAGCTCCGTAGCCCGGTCAGAGCTTTGTTCTTTGACACCATGGTGTTCCAGAAACTTTTTACAGAAAAACCACAGCAAGCCAAACAGGGCGGCCACAAACACCAGGCCGCCGACGAGCGTCACAATCCGGTATAGCACAGAATAATCCCTTATCGGTTGAAGGTCAGTCCGGGAACACTGGCTCCGGCAGGCACTCAAATCCCGGTTTGGCGAACAGGAAGCCCTGGTACAGCACGATGCCCTGGGAGCGCAACCAGAAGTACTCTTCTTTGGTTTCGACGCCCTCCGCCACGATCCGGCCGCCGAGCTGGCGCATCATGGTGATAATGCCCAGGACAACCGCTTGTTTATTGGGTTCCTCATGAATGTTCCGAACCAGGCCCATATCTATTTTCAAGAGATCTGGCGGGCTTAATATCATGATGTTGTAGCGGGAATAACCGGCACCAAAGTCGTCAATCGCGGTACTGAAACCCATGGATTGATAGGCTTCAATGATCGAGGCCAGGTGCTCTACCGAGGTAAGGTCCTCGCCCTCAGTCAGTTCAAAAATAATTTTTCTGGTATCGAAATTGTACGTTTTCGCGGCCGCCAGCGTCGTGCGAATGCAATATTCCGCCTTGTACACCGCGTTCGGCATAAAGTTGATGCTGAGCATCGGCTGCATGTCCAGCTTGGCCGCCAGCTTGACCGCTTTGACCCGGCAAATCTGGTCAAAGGAGTAACGGTTGTGCTCATTGACCTGGGCCAGAACGCTCATCGCGCCCTCACCCTTAGTGCCACGCACCAGCGCCTCATAAGCAAAGACCGTTTTGTTCTCGGCATTTACAATCGGCTGAAAGGCAAAAGTGAACGAGAAATCCAATCCGTTCCCGCACGCACACTGCTCACAGTGTGATTCATCGAACAGTAATTCAGGTTTATTCACACGAGCTCCGGCGCATACAACAAATAGACAATTGTAAGCTTAAAAGAATCAACAGGCTTCCACTATAGCTATCAACCGCAGTGGGGTAAAACATCGTGAATTTATTAACGCGATAGGGGCTGGCATCTGCGGCCCCCGGGACTACACTGGTTCTGTTGAATGAAACCCGCACACACACGGCACCAAGGAGGTTCGGGAATGGCCCAGACCACCCGTATCGCAGTTACCCCCGGCGACGGCATCGGCCAGGAAGTTGTGGCCGAAGCCGTCCGCTGTCTGGAAACCCTGCGCGCAAAACACAAGCTTGCTCTGGAATGGACCCGATTCCCCTGGCCCTCTCATGCCTGGCATGAAGATCACGGC
>JAWOAO010000442.1:0-3196 GCA_046498485.1 Marinobacter sp.
CCAAGTACCCGGTGCCGATCCGGGTCATTCTTTCCGAAGCCGACAAGGCCCAGGCGTCAGCGCTGCTGTCCATCAAGGTGCGCAGCCGCAGTGGTGACCTGGTGCCTCTGGCCAGTGTGGCCGAGGTGCGGGAAGCTGACTGGATGGGCGCGATCTACCACAAGAATCTGCTGCCGGTGACTTACGTCACCGCCGATATGGCGGGCGCTATCGACTCGCCCCTGTACGGTATGTTCCGCATGGTCAGCCTGCTTGAACAGCGCGACGATGCGCCCGAACAGTTCTTTATTCGTCAGCCACCCTTACCGGAAAAAGGGACCCTGAAATGGGACGGTGAATGGCAGATTACCTATGAAACCTTCCGCGATATGGGCGCCGCCTACAGTGTCGGTGTGTTCATGATCTTCGTGTTGCTGGTGGCCCAGTTCCGGTCGTATATCCTGCCGCTGGTGATCATGGCGCCGATTCCGCTGACCCTGATCGGCATCATGCCGGGCCATGCGTTGCTGGGTAAGGAATTCACCGCCACCAGCATGATCGGCATGATTGCGCTGGCCGGGATCATTGTGCGTAACTCCATCCTGCTGGTGGTGTTCATCAAGCAACTGCTGGACGAGGGTATCGAGCTGGAGAAAGCGGTAGTGTTGGCTGGCGCGGTGCGGATCAAACCAATTGCGCTGACGGCGGTATCCGCCGTGGTGGGTGCTTACTTTATACTCAGCGATCCGATTTTCAACGGGCTGGCGATTTCGCTGATCTTTGGCCTGGCGGTATCGACCTTGTTCACGGTGATCGTAGTGCCCTTGCTCTATTACACCCTGGCCCGCTGCAAGTGGGTGTGACCGGCTAACGGGTTGGCCAGTAACGCTGCATCTCCAGGAACAGGAACGAGGCGCTCCAGGTAATCATCAGGAAACCGGTGAGGGCTTCAATGCCAGTCAGGTAACGTAGTTGGCCAAAGGCCTCGATATCACCGTAACCAAGGGTAGTGAAGGTAGTGAAGGAAAAGTACACGCAGTCCAGCAGACTGCCGCTGAAATTGCCCACCAGCTGGCCCCAGCCCTCAGCGTGGTGCATGAAATAGAAAGCGGTCGCGAAGATCCAGACCTGAATTGCGTGTGCACTCAGGCATCCGAGCACGGCGATAATCATCCGGAAGTGCTGGCTTCGGCGCATCTTGCCGAGGGCGATGCTCAGCCGTAGCAGGGTTTCGTTATGGATGACGACCACAATACACACTAACGCACAGTTGAGCAGGGTAACGTTCAGTAGTGTGTCGTGAGTATTCTGCATTGAGCCGGGTTCCTTCATGGCAGGTCTGCGAGAAATTGTCGCAGGGAATGAGTAATCCGGACGACCCTGAAAATTGTATAGTAGTTTTAGTGCGTTGGCGCGCCCCTGTCACCTTGAGCAAGAAATCTGGCTATGTTTAAACGACTGATACCCTTAATCATCATTGCGGCAGGCATCGCCGGTTTCATGATCCTGAAAGCTACTCGCCCGGAGCCGGCGGAAGTGACCGCGACCGAGCGCAGCTGGCGGGTCGAAGTACAGCGCATAGAGCCGGCCAGCCGAGTGCCGGTGTTACCCTTGTATGGCGAAGTGGTGGCCCCGGATCTGCAGAACATCACCGCGACCCTGGCCGGGCGCATTGCCGAGCTCCCGGCGGCAGAAGGTGCCAGGGTTGCACAGGGTGATCTGCTGCTGGCGCTGGATGAGGCCGATATTGCGCCGGTGCTGGCCCAGGCACGGTCCCAGGTTGCCGATCTGCAAGCACAGATCCGTTCCGAGCAGGTGCGCCATCGCAACGATCAGCGGGCGCTGACCAGTGAACGGGCCATTGTCGACAACGCCAACCGGCAGTTTGAGCGCATCGAGGCTCTGGTGGCTCGCAACCTGGCGTCCCGGGAAAACCTGGAAACCGCGACCGATGCCCGTGCCCGCGCCGAATTGACGGTCAGTAGCCGTGAGCGGGCGATCGAAGAGCACCCGGCACGGCTGCAAAGCCTGCAAGCCAGATTGTCGCAGGCCGAAGCCAATCTGGCGGCGACTGAAAGAGACAGTGCCCGGGCCCGGGTAACAGCGCCCTTTGATGGCGTGGTTGCTCAGGTTCAGGTAGCGGTGGGCGATCAGGTGTCCCGCAATCAGTCGCTGTTGTCACTGTATCCGGTGACGGGTCTGGAAGTCAGGGCCAGAGTCCCTCAGGTGTTTCAGCACGAACTGATGGTCGCGCTGGAGCGCGGTGAAACCTTGCAGGCCCATGCCCGAACCGGTGAGCTCCGCTTTGAATTGCGTCGTTTTTCCGGGTTGTCTGACCCCGCCGGTACGGAGGCGGTGTTGGTGTTGCAGGGCGAGTCGGCCGGTTTGCGCCCCGGCGCTCTGCTGCCCCTGGTGCTGGAGCGGCCAGCCAGAGAGCAGGCCGTTGAGGTGCCGTTCAGCGCTCTGTACGGCGCCGATAGTGTGTATCTGATGACCGATGACCGGCGCATGCGTCGGGTTCAGGTTGAGCGGATTGGTGAGGCAATTGCCAGCAACGGCGAGCGCCGGTTACTGATTGCCGGGGATGAGCTGCCCCCGGGCGCCCGACTGATTATCACCCACCTGCCCAACGCCATGACCGGCCTGAAAGTCGATCCGGCGGGCGATGATGCGGAGCCATCATCGTGAGGCGCAAAAAGGGCATCATCGGCTTTTTTGTTCACCATCGGGTCGCCGGTAATCTGGTGATGCTGGTGATGATACTGGGTGGTGTGCTGGCGCTGAGCCGAATGAATATCCAGTTTTTCCCCACCTTTGCCCTGGACGTGGTCAGCGTGCGGGTGGTCTGGAGTGGCGCCTCTGCCGAGGATGTTGAACGGGGCATTACCGATCCGCTTGAGCAGCGTTTACGCAGCCTTGATGGTCTGAAACGGATGACCTCCACCTCGGCCCAGAGCATTTCGTCGATCACCCTGGAATTTCATGAAGGCACCGATCCGATCCAGGCAGTAGACGATGTGCGCCAGCAGGTGGATGAGTTCAATAATCTGCCGGCCGATGCCGAAGAGCCCCAGGTGGCGAGGATCGAACGGTACGAGCCGGTGGCCCGGTTACTGATCTACGGCGAGGTCGATCGCAGCGAGCTGCGCAACCTGGTGTACCGGTTTGAGGATGAATTGCTGGATCGGGGTATAGACCGCATCACCATTCGCGGTTT
>JAWOAO010000283.1:0-3115 GCA_046498485.1 Marinobacter sp.
GAGAAGGTGCAGGCCGGCGCGCTTCAACCTTCGGATATTACCGACGATATGATCCAGCAGCACCTGAGCATTGGCGATCTGCCGATGCCGGATCTTCTGATCCGTACTGCAGGGGAGCAGCGCATCAGCAACTTTCTGTTGTGGCACCTGGCCTACACGGAGTTCTATTTTTCCAGCGTGTACTGGCCAGATTTCAAGACTCAGGAAATGCGTAAGGCTCTGGAAGCCTACAGCTGCCGTCAGCGTCGTTTCGGCCAAACCGACGACCAGATTGCCGCCCTGGCGTCACAACAATAACGATACAGTGACTCATACCGTGTTAAAAACTCGCATTATTACCGCGCTCATTCTTGCGCCCATTGCCATTGGCGGGATTTTCTTCCTGCCACCGCTGGGCTTTGCCCTGTTTACTGGCGCCATTATTGCCCTTGGCGCCTGGGAATGGGCAAACATGGCCAGTATTGAAGGGCAGCCTGGCCGCGTAGCTTACGCTCTGGCGGTTGCCGCACTTCTCTATCTGGTGTGGCTGTTCAAGCTACCGGCGCTGCCTTTATTGTGGCTGGCGGTGGTCTGGTGGCTGGTGTGTTTCTGGCTGGTGCGCCGTTATCCGGCCGGCTCCGGGGCCTGGGGCACTGTGCCACTGCGGGCGCTGATGGGGCTGTTTGTTCTGGTTCCGGCCTGGGTGGGGCTGAATCATCTGCGCACCGGAGGGGTGCAATTTGGTGACGTTGCCAACAATCTGATCGTTATTGTCTACATTTTCTTTGTGGTCTGGGTGGCGGACATCGGTGCGTATTTTGCGGGCAGAGCGTTTGGTAAAGCCAAGCTGGCGCCCAGAGTCAGTCCCGGCAAGTCCTGGGCGGGCGTCTGGGGCGGTCTGCTGGCGGTGGCACTGCTGGCCCTGGTTGCCAGCGTGCTGGCCGCAGCGAGCACCACTGAAACCCTGCTGCTGATTGCTGCGAGCCTGCTGACCGGGTTGGTCTCGGTGTTGGGTGACTTGCTGGAGAGCATGCTCAAACGCTTTCGGGGTATCAAAGACAGCAGCCAGCTGCTGCCGGGCCATGGCGGCATCATGGATCGTGTCGACAGCCTGACCGCGGCCATCCCGGTCTTTGCCTTAATGATCACCCTGTTGGGGTGGTTGACCACAGGCCACTGGCAGTGATGACAAAACGCTGCATTACCATACTAGGGGCAACCGGTTCCATCGGGCTGAGTACGCTGGACGTCATTCGCCGGCATCCGCAACGGTTCTCGGTCTATGCCCTGACGGCCGGGACCCGAGCTCGGGAACTGGCGGAGTTGTGTCGGGAATTCCGGCCCAGAGTGGCAGTAATGGCCGACCCCCAGGCCGCCGAGGAGCTCACCCGCCTGCTTGGTGATTGCCCGGACATCCAGGTGCTTGCTGGCGAACAGGGCTTGGCGGCCGTGGCGGCCGCGGATGAGGCCGATACGGTGATGGCGGCCATTGTTGGCGCAGCGGGGCTGGCGCCCACTCTGGCGGCGGTTCGCGCTGGCAAACGGGTGCTGCTGGCCAACAAGGAAGCGCTGGTGATGACCGGCCAGCTGTTTATGGATGCGGTGGCTGATTCCGGTGCCGAGTTGCTGCCGATTGACTCCGAACACAACGCCATCTTCCAGTGCATGCCCGCAGACAAAATTCGCGATCCGAAGGCCGCCGGTATTACCCGGATTCTGCTGACCGCGTCCGGTGGTCCTTTCAGAACCCTGGCCGCGGAGCAACTTCGGGGAGTCACGCCGGCGCAGGCCTGCGCGCATCCGAACTGGTCCATGGGCCAGAAGATATCGGTCGATTCTGCCACCTTGATGAACAAGGGGCTTGAGCTTATCGAAGCCTGCTGGCTGTTCAATACCACGCCGGAGCGCGTTGAGGTTCATGTTCACCCGGAGAGTATTATTCACTCCATGGTAGAGTATGCTGACGGCTCGGTGCTGGCGCAGCTCGGCAGCCCGGATATGCGCACGCCGATTGCCAATGGTCTTGCCTGGCCGGAGCGGATCGAGGCAGGTGTGGCGCCGCTGGATCTGTTCGCAATCGGCACGTTTCACTTTGAGCGGCCGGACCTTCAGCGTTTTCCCTGTTTGCGTTTGGCGGCCGAAGCCTTTGCCTGTGGCGGGACTGCGCCGGCGGTGTTGAATGCCGCGAATGAAGTGGCCGTGGCGGCGTTTCTGGATGGTGGGCTGTGCTTTGCCGATATCCCCGTTATCATAGAGCGGACGATGGTAGCTACCCCGGTGGTAGCGGCCAGTGATTTTGAGACCATTTTTGCGAAAGATGCCGAGGCTCGCGAGTGTGCCAGGGAACAGATCAGGCTGCTGTCTGTCTGAGTCCGACGGGAATTTTCATCTTGGCCTTTAGCTAAAAACCGGAAACTCTATGCAGATTATTCAAACTGTTCTGGCGCTTGCGTTAACTCTGGGGATTTTGGTCACCCTGCACGAGTATGGGCATTTTTGGGTGGCCCGGAAATTCGGAGTCAAGGTGCTTCGGTTTTCGGTCGGCTTTGGTAAGCCGCTTTTTTCCTGGTATGACCGCCACGGCACGGAATATACGATTGCCGCCATTCCGTTGGGTGGCTACGTCAAAATGCTGGACGAGCGGGAAGGACCGGTGCCGGACGAGCTGAAGGACCAGGCCTTCACGTCAAAGCCGCCATCCCAGCGCATTGCCATCGCGGCGGCAGGGCCGATCGCCAATTTTATCTTTGCCATTTTTGCTTATTGGCTGTTGAGTGTTGTCGGTGTCACCAGCGTCGCGCCCATCGTGGGTGAGGTCTCGCCCGGGAGCGTGGCCGAGCGGGCCGGCCTGCAACAGGGCATGGAAATACACGGTATTGATGGGCGTCGGGTTACCTCCTGGCGCGACGTCAACATGCGCTTGCTGGAGCGAGCAGGTGAGCATGGCGTGGTCACCCTTGAGGTGTCCGGCAATGGCGCCAGAAGCACCGTAGACGGCACGTTGGATGGCTGGCGTCTGAGTGACGATACGCCGAACCCGCTGGCGGAATTCGGTATCACGCCTTGGCGCCCGGCGGTGCCGGCCGTGTTGGGGCAGGTGACGGCGGATGGCCGGGCCGCGGCAGCAGGTCTGGAA
>JAWOAO010000492.1:0-3367 GCA_046498485.1 Marinobacter sp.
GCACCCGCTTTACCCCGAAAAAACACAGCCGCCAGAACTCACCTTATAAACACCTGCTCAAGCCCAAGGCCGGGGGAACCGCGTTTGTTTTTGGCGCCATGGGTGAGATGATCCATACCATGCTGGACGTGACCATTGTTTATCCAGACGGTCGACCCGGCATCTGGGATTATTTGTGTGGCCGGGTGCGCCGGATCATTGTCGACGTGCGCACCCGCAAAGTACCTGAACGGTTTCTGGGCATGGATTACCAGGGTAATCGTCAGTTGCGGGCCGATTTTCAGCGCTGGGTCGGTGACATCTGGGCCGAGAAAGATGCCCGGATTGAAGCCCTGAAAGCCGGCGCCTGATTACAGCAGGCCCAGCTCGCGAGCCCGGACAATCGCCTGGGTGCGTGACTTCACTTCCAGTTTGGCGTTGATCCTGCGCGCGTGGGTTTTGACGGTGTGCAACGAAATGTGCAGTTTGTCACCGATTTCCTGGTTAGAAAGCCCTTTGGCGATCAATTCAAGCACCCCCTGCTCCCGATCGCTGATCGGCTCTGCCAGGGTCTCGACCGCAGCCTTGCCGGTTTCAATGCCGAACAGATCGCCAAGCGCCCGGGTGAAGTCGCAAGGCTCAAGGCCATGATAACTTTTGCTCATCAAAGGCCGCAGTTCGTGCATCAGCTCAGCGAACGGGCTGATGAAATGCTCTCTGGCGGCGGCTCTGATCACACTCTCCAACTGCTTTCTGCCGGCCGCCAGGCCTTTTTCTTCGGTCAGCAAAACCGCATCCAGCAAGCCGGTATGCAGTTGCAAACCCCACGGAAGGGCCTCCGCATAACGCTGGAAAACAGCTGACAGATGTTCCCGGGCACGCACCAGGTCACCGTTGGCCAGGTCAATCCTCACTTGCAGGCAATCCAGCAGGCCCGGAATCATCGGGAACAACTCTGGCACACAGCCGTCCTGGCGGTAAGGTGCCAGCTTCTCCAGCGCATGACCGGCGCTCTCTGGCTGCTCACAGGCCAGCCAGCAACTGGCCTTGAGCGCCTCCAGAACCGGCAGATACACGGCCTCATCCACCTGCCAGGCGTGCATGGTGCGCTCGGCCCGACCTAACCATATAAAAGCATCGTCTATCCGCCCCTGGGCCCGGCACATCAACACCCGCAGGGCCATCGCCAGCAGCAAGCCAAGATCACGGGTCTGTTCGGCGTGGCGGGCACAGCTGACCAACAATCGGTCCGCTTCCTTCACCCGGCCTTTATGCCAGAGCACCAGCACCAGGTTCAGCTGCAGACGGGTTTCGCCAATCCTGGCCGGCCGGCTGAGTTCCTGCATGGCGGTATCCAGGCCGGTCCGAAGCAATTGTTCGGCATGGCTCAGGGCACCTTTGCCCAACTCAATCCTGGCGTGAGCATAGACCGCCAGCGCCTCCGAACCGGAGTCCCCGGCTTCACGGGCCAACTTTGCGGCTGTGCGGTTGGCAGCCCGGGCCTCCTGAAAACGTCCGGCCGCGCACAGGGCGCTGGAGCGGACAATCTGGGTCACCAGCTGCGCCTGAGTTGACAGCACACCGCTGGCAAGGGCTTTGTCGGCCATTTCAAGCGCCGGTGCGACAAAGCCTTCGCCGCGCAGGATGAAGCTCTTCAAAGCGTAGATGCGAGCTTCCTGCTCCTGCCAATCGGCCGGGCTGAAGGTCTCGAGCAGTTGCCGGGCCTGCCGGAACTGGCCGCCAATGGCATGCACCCAGCCATAAACAATGCGCAAGCGGGCACTTCGCTCCAGTAACGGCGCCGGCAGGCTTTTGCGCAGTGTCAACAGTGACGCCGTATCCTGCCCCAACAGCAGGGCTTCGGTGCTCTCGGAGGCAATGCGAACCACCTCATCGTTCTCGCCTGCAAGCAGCGCATGTTTCAGCGCTTCCGGGAACTGCTCGCGCTGACTGAACCAGCGACTTGCCTGCAGCATCCGGGTGGCGTAGCCGCCCATCACCGGCACTTGCAGCCAGAGCCGGAGCAAGGGATTCAAGCGATACCAGCGGCCCCGGCCCGGCACCTGTTTGAGCGGCAAACCACGGTCTGCCGCAGCAGACGGCAGCAGGTCCTGCTCGCCAGCCGCGCCGTCCAGGGCCAGAAACAACTCATCGGAACAACTCTCGAGCTCCGCGATGGCGCGCAGGCTTTTGACCTGGGCCGGCGCCAACTGTGCCAGCATCGAGTCTTTAAGAAAGCGCTCGACCGAAGCGGTTTCATGCAAAGGCTTTCTCTCGCCACTGCGCTCCAGCTCCCGGCGATAGAGCGCCAGCGGCGTTACCCAGCCCTCGGTCAGGTTGTACAGATGGTCAATGGCGACACTGGTAATCAGGCTTTCCGACCGGGCCTGATGAAAAAACTCAAAGGTTTCAGAACGGCTAAATTCCAATTGTTCGGGGCCGATGGGGTGATAACAGCCGTCCAGTTCCAGGGTGTGGCATTCAAACGGTAACGGCAGGCGCGAGGCCATCACCACCGCCAGGTTCGCTGGCAGATGCGAGATCAATTGCTGCAACAGCCCAACCACCGCCGGATTACTCAGATTGTGCAGATTATCCAGTACCAGAATGTCTTTTTGCGCAGGTGACCTTCGGGCCCTGGTGACCAGCAGAACCGAGAGATGGTCTTCGAAGGTGCCACCATTCGGCGGGACACTGTCGGGCTGGCCCAGTGCCGTTTCGAGCAACGACAGAAACCGGGACGGTGCGTTGTCACCGGCATTGAGCGTCACCCAACGGACATTGGTCTCGGTGGTGGCCGACAAGGCACTTACCAGAGCCAGAGTCTTGCCGTAGCCGCTGGGGGCATTCAGAAACAGCAGATTTCTGGACGTGAGCGCCGTCAGGATGCTTTGATCCAACTCCGGCCGGTGGAGCCGCTGCGCCGGGAGCGCCGGCGTCTGAAGCCGGTGTTCAAGCAGATCCCGCACCAGCTCGCCATGCTGAAGGCCGTTATTCGCGGTCTGAAACTCGTCGTTGGCTGCACAGCCATCATTATAGGATTTCACGCACTGCCCCTTCGAAGCCGGCTCAGTCGGGAGACTGTCCGGTGTAAAAAGATCTTTCTTTTCACGGATTCTGGCCTGGCGTCCTACGTTGGGTACGCCTTTAGTATGAGTCGTTTACAGAAGGTTAAACCAAAGCCGGGGTGAGCTGCAAAATTTTGACGTATGAAAAGTGTGTCAGTGGCGGATTTTCAACGCGGGCAACTTTATTGAGCCCCAAAAAAAACGGCGGACCAACAGGGTCCGCCGTTTTTCGCTATCCAGTCTGCTCGTTACCGGGTGCCGGCACGGCGCAGAGCTGCCGGTGAGTAGTCCCGGGACTGACGGGAAACACCGAAGTTGTA
>JAWOAO010000209.1:0-7522 GCA_046498485.1 Marinobacter sp.
TTCTGGTTCCAGCTCAACGCCATCAAGGCCGGCGGCAGTCGCCCGGACGGCGTGGCCAAGGCCCCCTTCAACAAAGTCGGGGTACTGGGTGCCGGCATGATGGGTGCGGGCATCGCCTACTCCACCGCCAGCCGCGGCATTGATGTGGTGCTGAAGGATGTATCGACAGAGAATGCAGAAAAAGGCAAAAGCTACTCCGAAAATCTGCTGGCCAAAAAAGTCAGCCGCGGCCGCATGACGGCAGCCCAGAAAGACGACGTGCTGGCCCGTATCAAGGCCTCTGCCTCTGCCGACGACCTGGACGGCTGCGACCTGATCATCGAAGCGGTGTTTGAAGACAGTGACCTGAAAGCCAGAGTCACCCGGGAATCCGAGCCGAGAATGGCAGCCAATGGCATCTTTGCCTCCAACACCTCCACCATTCCCATCACTCAGCTGGCAGAAGCCTCGGCCAAACCCGATCACTTCATCGGCCTGCACTTTTTTTCCCCGGTCGACAAAATGCAGCTGGTGGAAATCATCGTGGGCGCGAAAACCTCCGATGCCACCCTGGCGCGGGCTTTCGACTACGTGCAGCAGATTGGCAAGATCCCCATCGTGGTGAACGACAGCCGTGGCTTCTTCACGTCCCGGGTGTTCGGCACCTTCGTGAACGAAGGCATCAGCATGCTGGCCGAGGGCATTCACCCCTCCAGCATCGAAAATGCCGGGCTGCTGGCCGGCATGCCGGTAGGCCCATTGGCCATTTCCGACGAAGTCAGCCTGACCCTGATGCAGCACATCCGCGCCCAGAGCAAGAAAGACACCGAAGCCGCCGGTGGCAGCTGGCAGTCACACCCGGCGGAAGCCATCATCGATGCCATGGTCGACACCCACAAGCGCAAGGGCAAAGCCGCCGGTGCTGGTTTTTACAACTATCCGGAGACGGGCAAGAAAACTCTGTGGCCGGAGTTGGAAACCTTGTTCGTGGATCAGCACACAGCCCGCAGCACGCAGCTGCAGGACCTGAAAGACCGCATTCTGTTCATCCAGGCCATCGAAACCATTCGCTGCCTGGAAGAAGGTGTACTGAGAACCGTGGAAGACGCCAACATCGGCAGCATCTTCGGCATCGGCTACGCGCCCTGGACCGGCGGTGCCATTCAGTTCGTCAATCAGTACGGTGTGCGAGCCTTTGCCGAGCGTGCCAGGCAGCTGGCTGATCACTATGGCGAACGCTTTACGCCACCGGCACTGCTCTTGCAAAAAGCCGAAAATAACGACCGTTTCGCCTGACCAACCCGGCCGGAGGAGCAATCCCTCCGGCCAATCTGTTTTGCCTGTCAGCCCTTTATTTCCGGTTACTCATCCCAATCTATATGGACGTATTGTCACGAAGCGACACCGCTCGCCTATGGCAACAGGTGTAGCCCTTGCCTACAATCAGCTCATAGATGGTTCGAAAGTCCGTTCACAGTCGCGGACGTATGAACATGTTAGGCTGAGAAAATAACTTCCAGCCGCCCAATATCGTCAGGTATGCCTTTATGACCATTGCGGAAAAACCAATGCAGCGCCATTCCCAACCTTCAAAACTGTGGCAAGCCGGTGCGTGCGCAGCACTGACACTGTCTTTGTTGATGGCCGGTCTGACCGGTGTGCAGGCAAAGATGGACGATTCGGCGGTCTACAAGCCTGTTGCGCCCACCATTGATCAGGCCAGGGCCAACATTCTGATTGCACGCCAGCTGCAGTTCACGCACTTCCGAAACCTCGGCATCAGTGACGAACTCTCGGGCGACGTGTTTGATGCCTACCTCAAGTACCTGGACGGACAGCGTGTTTACCTGACCCAGCAAGACATCGATTCTCTGTACGCAGTGAAATCCCGTTTGGGCTCAGCCCTTAAGACCGGGCAATTACAACCCGGATTTGATATCTACAACCTGGTTCAGCAGCGCATTATCCAGCGCCTGCACTTTGCCTTGGGCGTGATTGATGACGGACTGGATAAACTGGACTTGAGCTCCGACGACGAGATCCGCGTTGATCGCTCAGAGGCTGACTGGGAGGCCAGCCAGGCCGCCCTGGATGAACTCTGGATCAAGCGCATCAAAAACGCCGTGCTGTCCCAGCGCCTGAACGGTACCGATGATGAAGCCATCGAAGACACTCTGCGCCGCCGCTATGAAGGCCAGCTCAAGCGAGCCTATCAGGCCCGCAGTGAAGACGCCTTCCAGGCCTACATGAACGCCTTCACCGGCATGTGGGACCCGCACACCTCGTATTTTTCTCCGCGCACTTCCGAGAACTTCAACATCAACATGAGCCTGTCACTCGAAGGCATTGGTGCTGTGCTGCAATCGGATAACGAGTACACCAAGGTGGTGCGCCTGGTTCCGGGCGGCCCCGCTTCCAAACAGGGTCAGTTGCAGCCGGCAGACCGTATCGTGTCGGTCGCGCAACAAGGCGAAAAGGCGGTCAATGTCATCGGCTGGCGCCTGGACGAAGTGGTCGACCTGATCCGCGGCCCGCGTAATTCCACCGTTACTCTGGAAGTCATTCCGGCCAATGCCAGCGACGAAACCGTTACCCGCGACATTGCCATCAGTCGCGACGAAGTAAAACTCGAAGAGCAGAGTGCCAGCAAAGACGTAATCGAGCTGGACCGGAACGGTGAAACCTACAAAGCGGGCGTTATCACCATCCCTACCTTCTACGCCGACTTCCAGGCCATGCAGGCCGGTGATCCGAACTACAAAAGCACTACTCGCGATGTCCGCCGTTTAATCGACGACCTCAAAGAAGAAGGTGTGGATGGCGTGGTGATGGACCTGCGAAACAACGGCGGTGGTGCGCTGCACGAAGCCAACGATCTGGTCGGCCTGTTCATCGACAAAGGCCCCACCGTGCAGATCCGCAACGCCAACAATGACGTTCAGGTGCTGACTGACGACGATCCAACGGTGGCCTACGACGGCCCGTTGGTAGTACTGGTCAACCGGATGAGTGCCTCCGCCTCCGAAATTTTTGCCGGGGCGATACAGGATTATGGCCGCGGGCTGGTGGTCGGCTCCCAGACCTTCGGCAAAGGCACCGTGCAGGCGGTCCGTCCACTGAATCACGGTCAACTTAAAATCACCCAGTCCAAGTTCTACCGGGTCTCCGGCGGCTCTACCCAGCATAAGGGTGTCATCCCGGACATCGAGTTACCGTCACGGGTTGATACCACCCGGATTGGTGAAGACGCACTCGATCACGCCCTGCCCTGGGATCAGATAGAAGCGGTGCCACACACCCGCTACTTTGATTTCAGCGGCGTGATTGATGAGTTGCGCAAACGTCATGACGATCGCTTCGAGATCAGCCCGGAGTTCAGCCTGTTACAGCAGGAAATTGAATTCCTGACCAAGCAGCGTGAAATCACCCATGTCAGCCTGAACATGAACGAACGCAAGGCTCATTACGATCAGATCGAGCAAACCCGACTGATCATCGCCAACGCCCGGCGCGAACTGAAAAGCGAGGCGCCTTTCAAGACCCTGGAGGATCTGGAGCAATGGCAGACCGAGCAATCCGCTGACCTGGACAACACCGACGAAGAGCTGGATTTCGTGATCCGGGAAGGCGGACATATCATGGCCGATCTGCTGGAGCTGGACCAGCACATGGCATCCATTCTGACCCCGGCGCAGTTTGCCGCCAAGGCCGAGGCCAGATAACCTCCATGGCCGGGCAAGAGCCAACCGATCCGCAGGATAATGGCCAGCGCGCCCGTATCCTGCGCGACATGTTACTGGATGCGCTGCACGCCATGCGGTCGATGGAAGTCGTGGACGGTATCCAGCAGGCAGACACCCGGAACAAAGCCCCGGACAGCATTCTGGAGCGCATTGCCGGCTTTACCGGTTCGGCGCTGAGGCTGGGTGCGAAAGCAACCGATACATCTCTGCGCGTTGGTCGCGCACTGGTCAATTCCCAGGATCAACTGCGCGCCATGCTCGCCGCCGGACGATCGCTCAAAGACATCCGCGAGGTGGCCGGGTTAACCCTGTCAGAAATGAGCGAGGCTCTGAACCTCAAAGACAAGTCACTGCTCGAAGCCATTGAAAACGGAACCTCGACTCTCTCTTTTGAACTGATCCTGCGCCTGGCGTCGCTGATAGCCAGGAACGATCCTATTCCGTTCATCATGCGCACCACCCGCAACTACAACCCGGAAGTGTGGCAGTTACTGAATGACTGGGGTGTTGGTCGCATCCCGCTGCAATTTGAGCGGGAGCGGGAGTTTATCAACATCTTCAGGCGCCACGACGACGCCCGCAATCTGTCGGATGAAGGTTTCCGAAAAGTGCTGGATTTCACCCGTCACAGCTTTGAAATGTCCCTGCACTTCATTGAGAAACAGGAGAAGGACGTGGAGGAACTGAAGGCGAACCTTCAGCCCCGGGACAACTCAGGGAAAAACCCTCCTTCAGGAAAATAGCGCCCGCATTCCGGTGATGTCCGGATTCCGGATGACACCCTGTTCGGTGACAATGGCGTCAATCAGGCTGGCCGGCGTTACATCAAACACCGGGTTGAACACCTAAACGCCAGCGGGCGCCAGTTGAATGCCCCGAATCTCCCGAACTTCGATACCATCACGCTCTTCTATCGGAATGTCTTGACCGGATGCCAGCGACATATCCACCGTGCTGGACGGTGCCACCACCATGAAGCCGATGTTGTGATGCCTGGCCAGCACCGCAAGGCTGTAAGTACCAATCTTGTTGGCCACGTCGCCATTGGCGGTGATGCGGTCCGCCCCGACAATCACCCATTTGACCTTGCCGGTTGCCATAATCGCCGCCGCGGCACCGTCGGCATTCAAGGTGACCGGAATGCCATCACGGCTCAGTTCCCAGGCGGTCAGCCGGCTGCCCTGCAACCAGGGTCGGGTTTCGTCAGCGTAGACCCGGTCAAGCAGCTGCTCTTCATGCAGCCGACGAATCACCCCCAGAGCCGTGCCATAGCCACCGGTTGCCAGCGCACCGGTGTTGCAGTGGGTCAGCACTGAAATCGGCTGGCCCGGGCTGATCACCTCGAGGGCATAGTCCGCCATCGCCAGATTGGCCGCGAGGTCTTCCTGATGGATTCGCACCGCCTCGGCAGACAACCGCCTGGTGGCGTCGTCGAGTGAGTCACAGCGGTTAAACACCTGCGCCATGCGCTCGAGTGCCCAGAACAGATTGACCGCCGTTGGCCGGGATTCCGACAGCTGCCGGATAGCCTGGTTGATGTCAGCTTGCCAATCGGTCGCGCCCGCATGCCGGGCGGCCAGCGCAACCCCGTAGGCGGCACTGATGCCGATTGCCGGTGCGCCCCGAACAACCATGTCGGCGATGCACTGGGCAACCCCGGATGCGCCCTCGGCGGTAATCCAGTGCTCCTCCGTGGGCAGCAGGCGCTGATCCAGCAGCTCCAGACTGTCGCCATGCCAGCGCATGGCCACGGTGCCCATTGATCGACTGGAAGGATCGGTTACCATAATCAACTCCGTCTTGAGGTCAGAAAAACGCCAGTATAGCGCCCCGCGACCCGATTTCCTTCCCGGTTTACCGACTGGCCACGCAGGGTTTGCTGCCGGGGTAGTTCTGCCAACGGCAGCTGGTTATACTTCGCACTTGAATTTTCTGGCACAACTCAGTGCCCGCAACCCGAAGGCAGGTTAATGACGGCAGACACCATCACCGCAGCCGATATCCGAATCAACGCCCGCTGGCTGATTCCTGTGCAACCGTTTGGCGTCGTGCTCGAGCATCAAGCGGTGATTCTGCAGGGCAGCCGCATTGCTGCGGTACTGCCTCAGGCCGAAGCCGACCGGGCTTACCGTACCCGCGAAACCCTCGATCTGAATAGCCATGTGGTGCTGCCCGGCCTGATCAATCTGCACGGTCACACGGCCATGTCACTGTTCCGGGGCATGGCCGACGACCTGCCCCTGATGACCTGGCTCAACGACCATATCTGGCCGGCCGAAGGCAAGTTCGTCAGCGAGCAGTTCGTGCTGGACGGCAGCCGGTTGGCGATGGCGGAGATGCTGCGCACCGGCACCACCACCTTTTCCGATATGTATTTCTTTCCGGAAATTACCGCCCAGGCAGCGCACGATACCGGCATGCGGGCGCAGGTCTGTTTCCCGTTGATGGACATGCCGACGGTGTGGGGCTCCGGACCCGAGGAATACCTGCGCAAAGGGGCGGCACTGATCGATCAATGGCGCAACGACGACTACATCATGCCGGCCATCGGTCCCCATGCGCCCTACACCGTCTCTGACCAGCCGTTGCTGTCGGCGGTGGAATTGTCTGCGCAAACCGGCGCGGCCATTCAGCTGCATCTGCATGAGACCGCTTTCGAGGTCGAAGACGCCCTGAAAAATTCCGGCAAACGTCCGATTACCCGCATGGCCGAGCTGGGCATTCTCGGCAGCAACACCCAGTGTGTGCACATGACCCAGATTAATGATTCCGACCTCGAACAACTGTCCCGCTCTGGCGCCCACATCGTGCATTGCCCGGAATCCAATCTGAAACTGGCCAGCGGCCTGTGCCCGGTACAAAAGCTGATCGACCATGGCGTTAATGTTGCCATTGGCACCGATGGCGCAGCCAGCAATAACGACCTCGACCTGTTTGGCGAACTCAAGACGGCTGCCATGCTCGCCAAAGTGGTTGCCGGCGATGCCTCGGCGCTGTCGGCCCACCGTGCCCTGGAAATGGCCACCATGAACGGCGCCCGCGCGCTTGGCAGAGACCATGAGCTGGGCTCACTGGTGGCCGGCAAGCTGGCCGACCTGATCGCGGTAGACCTGAGCGATCCATATTTGCAGCCGGTCTATGATCCTGCATCGCACCTGGTCTACAGCAATCATGGCCGGGCAGTAAGCCATAGCTGGATTCATGGCGTACCTCAATTACAGGATGGTCGGCTGACCCGCATCGACGTGCCAGACCTGATGCTGCGGGTCAGTGACTGGCGCCAACAGATTCTCAGTTAATTATTCCAACCAGGTGTAACACCATGAGCAACCAGAACGTAGATCACAACGAGATTGCCAAGTTTGAAGCGCTGGCCAGCCGTTGGTGGGATCCGACCAGCGAGTTCAAACCCCTGCACGACATTAACCCGTTGCGCCTCAATTACATCGATGAGCGGGTGTCGCTGGCAGGCAAAAAAGTGTTGGACGTCGGCTGCGGCGGCGGCTTGCTGTCTGAAGGCATGGCCTTGCGTGGTGCTCACGTGACTGGCATCGATATGGGTGTAGCCCCACTGTCTGTGGCGAAGCTGCACGGCCTGGAGTCCGGCATCAAGGTGGATTACCGGCAAACCACGGTGGAAGAACTGGCCCGCGACCCGGACCATGCCGGTCAGTACGATGCCGTTACCTGCCTGGAAATGCACAGCGGTCGGGTTCAGCGCCGCGACCCGTCGGTCAGTGTCGACGAGCACCACCGCGTCGTCGCTGAGGTCGAGCATCGTACGCAGCTCCGACTCCGAG
>JAWOAO010000222.1:0-2688 GCA_046498485.1 Marinobacter sp.
TCGTAAAAAGGCCAATATCTGCGTTACGCGCGATTTCCGAAGAAATTGCGGCTTACGCCTTGTAAACATGCACGTACGCTAAGTACGCTCAATTCTTCGAAAATCGCGAAATACATGATCAGCGTGGTGACCACTAACAGGCCCAGAGTGACCAGATAGTCGACTTGATAACCGAGGCCGTAAATCAACAGCGCCGGAAAACTGAACAGGCTCAGCAGGAACACAGCAGTGAATACGATTGAGAGCAGAATGTGCAGAGGGCGTCCCTGCCTGTAATCATTGAAACACCGGGTAAAGCGGAGCAGTTCTCTGCGCAGCCGGAACTGCCAATGCTCGTGCCGGCCCTCGTTAATCAGGTGGCCGGCGTGAAGCAAGTAAACCAGGCCGCTCAGTGGCGCAATCAACCACCGGGTTTTGCACAGCAGGATCGCGAAGAACCCCAGGTAGCAGCAGACCAGCACCACCAGGGTGGTGATGACGGCTGCTGACCATGAATGGCCGTCAAGTGCGTCCAGAGTCAGCACAAACACCGGGGTAAGCGAGAAGATAAACGCGACCGCCAGCAGGGTCCGGATAGTGGTGGCGGCGGTTGCTCCGGCGACGGGTACGCCATTTTGGGTGAGATACCAGATCTGGGCAAAGCCGCCGCCCGTGGCCATGGGGGTCACGTTCGAGAAGAACAGGTTGATAAAGACCAGTTTGAACAGCTTGCGGAAGGGCAGCTTGTGGCCCAGGGCCCGCAAGGTGTAATACAGGCGCAGTCCATCAGAAAGGAAATAGACAGTGAGCAGAGCCAGGGCAGCGACAACTATACCCGGCGAAGCCAGACGGCTGTCGAATTCAAAACTTCGTCCGGCAAACCGGTCATAGACCGCATAAATACCGGCCGCCGTCATGGCCAGAAAAATCAGACTGAAAACCGCAAGCCTTCGCCAGGAGGTCCTTTTCTGGTAGTCGATTTCGGGGTTACTTGCCATTCGTCCGCCCATCTGATTAAGGCGAGCAGTTTAGCTCAGAGCCTGTTGGATTAGCAGCTTCTGGTGTTCGGCAAAGTCGTGAATAAGCTCTTGGGCTTTGATGGCATCCCGAGCCAGTACGGCTTGAGGCAGCTCGATAAAAAACTGACTGGTCTGGGTCAGGCCCTGTCGATAACGCTCGGCACTGAGATAGTAAGCCCGGCTTACCGCCGGTTTGAAATTAGACAGGGCTTCCGTCAGATAAGGATTGGCCACCACATCGCAGCACGTTTCCATCACGTCAAAACTGGCTTCCACCACCCCTGTGATGTCTGCTTTTGGTTGCCGTACCTGTTCAACCACCCGGTCTACCGCAGCCAGCATCTTTGGTTGGTCAGCTTCCTGCCAACGCTCACACAGTCGTGCGACGAGCATCATCAGCAGGTGCATGTAAACGTCGTAGAGTTCTGACGCATAATCGGCATTCAGTTGCGTGGCGGACGCGCCCTTACGTGGTGTGATCGCCACCAGATGCCAGCGCTCCAGTGTGTGCAACGCTTCTTTGACCGATGCCCGGCTGACCTTGAGCTCATTGGCCAGTGTCGCCTCCTGAATGCGCTCTCCGGGGCGGATCTGCCCGATCATGATGCGCTCTGCCAGGTAGTTGGCGATTTGCTCGGCCAGGGTGTTGGGCACCTGAAAATCCATAAGAGCTCTCTGAACAGGTTGGCATGCCGGTCAGCCAGGCAGCTGGCTTTCGACAGGTAACTGAATAGGCGCCAGTTTATCACAGCCTTGAAATCCAGGGTTTATGCACGCGAGAATAGTAGTTGAAACTGCCATCCAAAAAGGAAAGCCAACATGCCCAAGCATTTCGAGCAGGCGCCCGGCCTTTACGACGCCCCGGTCCCCGAAACTGAAGGCTTTGTCTTCAACCAGACCATGATGCGCATCAAAGAGCCCGAGCGCTCGATGGATTTCTACTCCCGGGTACTGGGTATGCGCCTGGTGCGCAAACTGGATTTTCCGGAAATGAAGTTCACCCTTTATTTTCTGGGCTTTCTGGACGACAAACAGGCCCACCTGGTCCCGGATGATGACGCCTACCGCACTACCTACACGTTCGGCCGTGAAGCCATGCTTGAGCTTACCCACAACTGGGGCACGGAAGACGACGCCGATTTTGCCTACCATAATGGCAACGATGAGCCTCAGGGTTTTGGCCATATCGGTATTGCCGTCCCGGACGTTTACAGCGCCTGCGAGCGATTTGAGAAGCTGGGCGTGGAGTTTGTGAAAAAACCGGACGACGGCAAAATGAAAGGCCTGGCCTTTATCAAAGACCCGGACGGCTACTGGATCGAAATCCTGCAGCCGAACATGCTGGAGAAAATGCGCAAATAACGCGGAGCAGGTGCGGGCACACCTGGCCTCAATTTTCCTGACGGGCGCCGGGTGCCTTGCCATAGCGGGACGCGACAATCACCGCGACCGTCAGAATCACCGCTCCGGTAATGCCGATCGGCCCCAGTATTTCCCCCAGAATCAGCCAGGCCAGCAGCGCCACAAACAAGGGCTCCAGCGTGACAATAATGCTGGAGAGCGTGGCCGGGGTGGTTTTCATGCCCGCAAAGAAACACAGGTAGCCAATGCAGGTGGGCACCACGCCGATGTAGAGAATCATCAGCCAGTGGGTGATGCCCAAGGTGCCCAGCCCGGCGAAGCCACCAAT
>JAWOAO010000318.1:0-2880 GCA_046498485.1 Marinobacter sp.
CCCGGTGCCGCCCAGCAACAGAAAGCTTCGGTCATGCAGCTTCATGGCGCGGCTCCTTGCGCTTGGCCGGCAATGGAATGTTGTGCAGCATGTCGCCATACAGGCGGTACACCATGCGGGCAGAATCGATAATCGCCTGCTGGTCGTCCGGATCGGTGATGCTGTTCATCAGGTTGCGGAAGAACTCGAAGTGGTCCTGATCCAGAGCGCCGTGGGAATAGAGATAACTGAAGGCCTCCTCAGGCAATCCCAGCTGCTTCTGGATAGCGGCCGCCAGGGGGGTGGCCAGTTCGACCGAAGTGCCTTCCAGCACCTGCACCATACCGAAAAATGCGGCGGGATTGCCGCGCTGGATACGGTCATACAGGTAGGCCACCATCAGCTCGATGGAGGTATCCGGCTGGCCCTGGCGAATCGCTGTTTTGTCTTCACTACAGGCCTCCAGATCATTCAGAATCCATTCGTGGTGGCCGTATTCTTCATCGATATACTCCACCAGCGCCTTGCGGACATCCTCCAGTCGCTCCGGCAGCCGGCCACCACAAGCCATCATCAGCGGAACCGTATGTTTGACATGGTGATAGGCCTGGGTCAGGAACCAGGTGTAGCCTTCAAGGCTGAAGCGGCCGTCACGGATGGCGTCAACCACTGGAGCGTCGGTCACGTGGGCACGGGCTTGTGCGGTTTCGGATTGCAGTCGGTCAAAAAAAGCCATTGTGGATGCTCCTGGCATTGTGTTGTCAGATTTAATGGCCGGGGAAACTGGCGCGGCCCCGGTGAGAGGCATGAATAAAGGAAAGGCTTCCGCCATCAGCATGGGCAGATCCGCCTGTATCTGCTGGCGCACGGGCCGGCCGTTGGCGGTGATGTGGCCCGCCGCCTGGGTCAGCGGTTGTCGGCGAATGTAGACCGCAACCAACCGGGCGTAATCCGGTAAGGCGGCATTCAGGGCCGCCAGCGCCAAACGCAGAGTGTCGGGCGCGCGGCCATCCCGGATCACCAGCAGCGCACAGGGTTGCGGTTCGCCATCTCCGAACACCACGGCCTGAGCGGCGCCCAGCCCCTGGATCAGTTCGCTTTCCAGCCACTCCGGGCTGATATTGCGGCCAAAGCTGGTAATCAGCAGGTTCTTGGCCCGACCATTAACGCTGAGGAAGCCCTCTGGGTTGAGTGCGCCCAGGTCGCCGGTGTCCAGCCAGCCATCGGCTTCCGCTTCGTCGCCCAGGTAGCCAAGATGGCTGTTGCCCTGCACCAGAATGCGACTGCGGTCATCCACTCGCACCGTTACATGGGGCAGCGGCTGGCCAACGGTGCCCTGGTATTCAGCCCCGGGTACATTCAGCGCTACCACCGAGCCACACTCGGACAGGCCGTAGCCTTCATACAGCGGCAGGCCGACAGCACGACCTCTGGCCAGCAAGTCCCGGGAAACCCGGCCGCCACCGACCGCCAGAAAATGCAACGATGCACTGTTCAACTGACCCTGTTCGGCCGCCATGACCAGCGCCATCGCCAATTCCGGCACCAGAATCAGCGAATGCGGCCGATGGTAATTTATCCCGGCCACCAGCCGGCTTAGGTCCAGCCCGCTGCTGCCGGTCATGCCCAGGGTTTGCAGTGGCACAACTGTCACCGTCGCGCCCATCAGCAGGGGCAGATACACGCCGGCAATGTTCTCCAGCAAGGTGGCCAGGGGCAGAATGCACAGGTGTCGTTGCAGTTCGACGCCCTGCAAACGATGTTGCAGCGCCGCCGCGGTGGCGGCCATCTGCCCGGCCGGCAAGCACACACCTTTAGGAGTGCCGGTACTACCGGAGGTAAAGGTGATTTTAGCGGTCTGATCCGGCATCCAGGCCGGAGCCGGGGAAACCGGCAAGTGCCGCAACCAGACACCGTTGCCAAGGAAATCGGCATCCTCAGCCTCGCCACTGAACAGCAGGCATTCCAGGCCGGCCCTTTCGGTCAGGTGCGCGGTCTGACTTTTCGAGAAAAACACCGGTACCGGCACGCACACCACCCCGGCCATCAGGCAGGCGAGGTCTGCCAGCACCCAGGCCATGGTGTTGTCACCGCACAATCCGGCACGCTTGATACCCAACAGCTTTATCTGCTCGGCCAACGCCTGAGCGGCTTGCCACATCTGGACATAACTGAGGGCTGAATCCGGGCCCTGCAGAGCCATTCGATCAGGATGCTGCTCAACACGGACCTTTAATAATTCAGGCAAGGCGACCATAAGCCCCCCCGACATCCGGAATGCGCTCACCGCCCTCCGGCGTGACCCACTGAACCCGGTTCAACAAACCGGCCGCACGCAGAGCCGAGATGCCGTCGGCCACCCGAATCGCCATCACCACCGGATGGTGGTCGTAGTAGCGTCCCCAGCCAGCGCCGTTATCCGGCAATTTCGCCGGGTCGGCCGCTGCCAACACATGGGTGGCGATACCCAGCCGGTGGAAACTGTTGCGCAACTGATCGGTGCCGGTGCACACCACCCAGTCATAGTCGTTACCGTCCAGCCAGACCGACAGTGACGCAAACAGATACCGACTGACACCGGCCTCGACACCCGCCAGGTGGGCAATCTCGGCAATCCGGCTGCGCTCGGCTCCGGGCTCCGGCATCACCGCCTCTACCGGCACCGACAGGTAATCTTCCAGAAACAAACGCTCCCGACTGGCATTACGCACACCCACCGCTGCCATCAAGACGTCGATCAGATCGTCTACTACATCCGCGCGCAGCAGGTGAGTGACGAGGCGAAGGAAGCGCTCCGCAGGGTCGCGGAGATGAAGCGCGAGCTGAACCGCATCAGCCGGGAGCGCCGCGATCTCGAACAGCAGATCCAGGAGATCTCGCAGGAGCAGAATCGCATCCGCC
>JAWOAO010000448.1:0-3346 GCA_046498485.1 Marinobacter sp.
GCCACAGGCTGCCCCCATCGAACTCGGCACGGCAGAGATGCCACTGCGGATCCCGTTCCCGAATGATGGCCGGTACGATCACCGCTGCACCTTCCTCCAGGGCAAACGGCTGGTCAGGGCGGGCCAGCGTCTCCTGGATTCCGCCTTCGGCGACCACCCGGCCCTGATCCATCATCACGATGTAATCGGCCAGCCGGGCCACTTCAGCGGCGGAATGGGATACATAGACGATGGGGATATCCAGGGTGTCCCGCAGGTTTTCCAGGTAGGGCAGAATATCCCGCTTGCTGGTCTGGTCCAGTGCCGACAGGGGTTCGTCCATCAGCAACAGGCGGGGGCTTGTCAGCAGGGCCCGGGCGATCGCCACGCGCTGGCGCTCGCCGCCGGACAGCCGCTCTGGCCTGCGGTCCATGAAATGCGAGAGCCCCAGCCACTCGATAACCTGCGAAGGATGAATCCGGCGCTGTGCCACGGGTGTGCGGCGGTAGCCATAATTCAGGTTGCCGTTGACCGACAGATGGGGGAACAGGCTGGTCTCCTGGAATACATAGGCCAGGGGGCGCTTATGCACGGGCAGGCTGGTGTCATCGTCCTGCCACACATTACCATTCACGGATAGCCGCCCGGTGCACGGCTGCAGGCCGGCAATGCATCGCAGCAAGGTGGTTTTGCCACAGCCGGAATGGCCGAACAGGGCGGTAACCCCATCGCCCGGCAATTCCAGGGCCACATCCAGCTGGAAGCGCTCGAAACCGGTGCTCAGACGGGCATGGATTCCGGGCACTGTCATGACTTCAGGTTCCCGTTATTCAGGCGTCCGTTGATCAGATAGAGGGCCAGTAAAACGATAAAGGAAAACACCAGCATGCCCCCGGCCAGCAGGTGGGCCTTGCCATATTCCAGGGTTTCCACGTGGTCGTAGATGGCCACCGACAGCACCCGTGTTTCACCGGGGATATTTCCGCCGATCATCAGTACCACGCCAAATTCCCCCAGCGTGTGGGCGAAGGTGAGCACCGCCGCGGTGAGGAAACCGGGACGGGCCAGGGGAATGACTACGGAGAAAAAGCGATCCAGCGGGGACGCCCGCAGCGTGGCGGCCACTTCCAGCATGCGTTCGTTGACGGTGGAAAATACGTTCTGCAATGGCTGCACAGTGAAAGGCAGCGAATAGATCACCGACGCGACGACCAGCCCGGCAAAGGTGAAGGGCAGGGTGCCCAGCCCCAGGGTTTGTGTCAGCGTGCCTACAATGCCTTCCGGACCCATCAGCAAAAGCAGGTAAAAACCCAGCACCGTCGGGGGTAGAACCAGAGGCAGCGCTACAATGGCAGCCACCGGCTGCTTCAGCCAGTGGCTGCTGCGGGCAAGCCACCACGCAATAGGGGTGCCGATAATCATCAGGACGGTGGTCGTAATGCCGGCGAGTTTAAGAGTCAGCCAGACGGTTTGCCATTCCGGGCTCATTAATGCTCCATGGGTTATTCGGGCAGGTCCGGGATATCGTAGCCGTATTCCCGGATTATGTCCTGTGCTTCAGCACTGACGAGGAAGTTCAGCCATGCCCTGGCTGCCTCATTGCTCCGGCCCCGGTCCAACAGTATGGCCTGCTGTGCGATGGGTTCATGATGCGTGTTGGGGACTTCCCAGCGGGCACCGCCTTGATGGTCATCCCGGAGCTGGGCCAGCGCCACGAACCCAGCTTTTGCGTTGCCGGTGGCCACAAACTGGAAGGTTTGGGCGATGGATTCTCCCCTGACCAGCCGGCTTTCCAGCGCTTTCCAGAGTCCGAGGTGTTCCAGGGTCTGTCTGGCGGCCAGGCCGTAGGGAGCGGTTTTCGGGTTGGCAATGGCGAGGCGGCGCAGGGTATCTGCTTCAAGGAGCGCTTGCGGCTCTCTGAAGGCTTCCGCGTCCGGGCTCCAGAGCACCAGTTTGCCGATGGCATAGGTGAAACGTGTGCCAGGCACTCCGGAACCCTCCCGCTCCATCAGGTGCGGCCGCTCCTCGTCCGCCGCCAGGTAGGCATCAAATGGCGCGCCATGGCGAATCTGGGCGTAAAGCTTGCCGGTAGAGCCGTAGCTGATTCGGGTGCTATGGCCCGTCGTCTCTGAAAAATGCGCGGCGAGGCGCTCGGCGGCATCGTGAAAATTGGTGGCAATGGCCAGCCTGACTTCTCCTGCACGGGCCGTTGCAATGCTCAATGGCAGGCTCAGGGCCAGTAATGAAAGGATGATGATCTTCACGGAGGAGGCTCACTCCTGTCATTCGATAGATGGTCCGTGATCATACCGCTCCTGGCCGGGTGACGTCATGCCTCGGTTGTTGGCATGTGTCCGCTCATTCCCTGTCCCGGTCCCATTCCGGTGGTTTCCACAGATGTTTCAGGCGGGAAAGCAGGCCACCGCCAGGCCGGGCCATGGCCCGAAACAGATCCACGTATTCATGGGTCCACAACACCAGCAGATTGTGGGAATGTACCGGACGGGTAATGCCGTATTCCGGCGGGGCCTGTTCATCCTCGGCCACGAAGGTTCCGAACAGCCGGTCCCAGAGGATAAGCGTGCCACCGTAGTTGCGATCAATGTAGCCCGGGTTGCGGCCATGGTGAACCCGGTGGTGGCTGGGGGTGTTGAATACCCCTTCGACCCAGCGCGGCAATTGGCCCACGAGAGTGGTGTGGATGAAGAACTGGTAAACCAGTGACAGGGCATAGGCAATGCCAATCCACACCGGGTTGAAACCGAGAAGCGCCAGGGGAAGATAGAACATCCACATGCCGTTGAAAATGTTGGTGGCGTTCTGGCGCATGGCGGTGGAGAAATTCATCCGCTCCGACGAATGATGTACCACGTGGGCAGCCCAGAACCAGCGTATGCGATGGCTGGAGCGATGCATCCAGTAGAAACAGAAGTCCACGCCCAAAAAGGTGAGGAAGCCGGTCACCCAGCTCAATTCCAGGTCAAGAAGCCGGTAATGATAGACAAAGGCGTACACGGGAAAGGCAATCAGGCCTGCGAACAGCAGTTCCGTCACCTGATAACCGGCACCCAGGGCAAAGTTGCGGATGGCTTCCGGCAGGTCCATGCGCGCTGGGTCATGGCGAATGCGCAGGTATTCCCATAGGGTGACCGCAATGAATACCGGTGTTGCGGCCACAAAGATCAGTTGTCGCTCATCCAGTGCCAGCCAGGGGGCCAGCATATTCCAGAGCGGTAGCAGGCCGCTGCCCTCCAGAACCGACACCATCATGTCTGTCAAAGCCATGCTCTATCCGTATTGTATTTGTTGGCCGAAGTTTATTCTGTTCCGATCGCCCGGGTAAAAATTGACAATCTACGCCATTAAA
>JAWOAO010000452.1:0-4570 GCA_046498485.1 Marinobacter sp.
CATTTGGCGCGCCAGCATCACGGAGGAAAGCCGCCGGGTCCAGCGATAAATGCCAACTTTTATCAAAAATTGACATGGCTCAAGAGCCGTCTCTTTCCGACTCTTTTACTGGGTTGATTAGCGTTAAGCGGTAACACTACCCTACCACTGACAGCTAACAGCGGGCGAGATCCGCCGCTAGCCCAGACCAACATACGAGGAGAACTGTATGATTAAAAAAAACCGGCTGGCAGCGACCATTGCCCTGGGCTCCGCCATCGCCATCGCCGGCCCCGCCATGGCCGCGGATGGTTTGGAGAACTACCGCGACCGTTTTGAGCCGCTGCCGCATTTTCCGCCGATTCCCGAGGAGAACTCGCTGACGCCGGAAAAGGTCGAACTGGGCAAGATGATGTTCTTCGAACCGCGCATCTCCTCCAGCGGCGTGATCAGCTGCGCTACCTGCCACAACCCGGCACTGGGCTGGAGCGATCGCATTCCCCGTGCCACCGGCCACGATGGTCAGGTCGGCGAACGCAACACCCCCACGGTGCTGAATTCCGGCTTTCTGGACTCGCAGTTCTGGGATGGCCGTGCCGCCGACCTGGAAGAGCAGGCATTGGGGCCCATCGAGGCCGACGTCGAGATGGCCATGGACCTCGATCAGGCGCTGAAGCGCCTCGAAGGGTTCGACGTCTATCAGCGGCGCTTCGCCGAGGCCTATCCGGACGACGACGACCCGATCAACGGCGACAACCTTGCCATGGCCCTGGCCAGTTTCCAGCGCACGCTCAACACCCCGAACTCGCCCTTTGACCGCTACCTGCGCGGTGACATGAATGCCCTGGATCAGCAGGAGAAGGATGGCATGGTCGCCTTCGTGGACAACGGCTGCGTCGCCTGTCCAATCAGCTGACTGCGCCTAACGGATCTATCGGCTACCGCTGGGGTGAAAAAGGCAAGTGGAACCTGAAGCAGACCGCAGGCAGCGATGAGGTCGAGCTTCAGCTGTCCATGGTCGAGAAGCACGATGACGTGGTCGACGTAGCCTTCCCGTATTTCGGTGGTATCAAACACGATCACTTCAAACATGTGGAAATTTCCGACACTCTGACCCACAAACTGGGTAGCCGTAAGGTGCAGCTGGCTGACGGCGGCGAAAGCCGGGTAGTCACCGTATTCGATCTGATGATCGCCAATTACGGCATCAGTCGTGGCCTGGGCGACGATGATGGTGCTACCTCTTACGATGAAGTGAGGCCATACACTCCGGCCTGGCAGGAAAAAATCACTGGCGTACCTGCTGATAAAGTGATTCGTATTGCCCGTGAGTTCGCCGACAACGCCAACAAGACCAAGGGTCGTTCCATGATCATCGTTGGTGCCGGTATGAACCACTGGTACCACATGGACATGAATTACCGCGGTCTGATCAACATGCTCATCATGTGTGGCTGCGTGGGTCAGAGTGGTGGCGGCTGGGCCCATTATGTCGGCCAGGAAAAACTGCGTCCGCAGACTGGCTGGCAGCCGCTGGCCTTTGGCCTGGACTGGCAGCGCCCGCCCCGCCAGATGAACGGTACCTCGTTCTTCTATGCCCACTCCGGTCAGTGGCGTTACGAGAAACTGGGTGTCGACGAGATCTTGTCGCCGCTGGCGGACAAGGCCAAATTTGGTGGCAGCCTGATTGATTTCAACGTGCGCGCCGAGCGCATGGGCTGGTTGCCTTCCGCACCGCAGCTGAATCGTAACCCGCTGGGCATCGCCGCAGAGGCCGAAAAAGCCGGCATGGAAGTGGCCGATTATGTGACCCAATCTTTGAAGGATGGCTCCCTGGCGTTCGCTAATGAGGATCCGGAAGCGCCGCAGAATTGCCCGCGCAACCTGTTCATCTGGCGTTCCAACCTGCTGGGCTCCTCCGGTAAGGGTCACGAGTACATGCTCAAGTACCTGCTGGGCACTACCAGTGGTCTGCAGGGCAAGGATCTCGGCCACCAGGGCGGTGCCAAGCCAGAAGAGGTCAAATGGCGTGACGAGGCGCCGGAAGGCAAGCTCGACCTGCTGGTGACCCTGGACTTCCGCATGTCTACCACTTGTCTGTATTCCGACATCGTTCTGCCGACCGCCACCTGGTACGAGAAGAACGATCTGAACACCTCAGACATGCACCCGTTCATCCACCCGCTGACCGCAGCCACCGATCCGGCCTGGGAAGCACGCAGTGACTGGGATATCTACAAAGGTATTGCCAAGTCCTTCTCGAAGGCATCCGAAGGTCATCTCGGTGTCGAGAAAGACGTGGTCACTGTGCCGCTGATGCACGATGCGCCGGCGGAACTGGGCCAGCCGTTCGATGTGAAGGATTGGAAAAAAGGCGAGTGCGAGCTGATTCCGGGCAAGACCGCGCCCAACTTCATTACCGTTGAACGGGATTACCCGAACACCTACGCCCGTTTTACCTCGCTTGGTCCGCTGCTGGACACGCTGGGTAATGGCGGCAAGGGCATCAACTGGGATACCAAGAAGGAAGTTAATTTCCTGAAGGAGCTCAACTATACGCACCTGGACGGCGCCAATGCCGGTCGGCCGAAAATTGAGAGCGCCATTGATGCGGCAGAAGTAATCCTGACTCTGGCTCCGGAAACCAACGGGCAGGTTGCGGTAAAAGCCTGGGCGGCCCTGTCAGAAAAGACTGGCCTGGACCACACCCATCTGGCAAAGAACAAGGAAGACGAAAAAATCCGCTTCCGGGACATCGTGGCGCAGCCGCGCAAGATCATTTCCAGCCCGACCTGGTCTGGTCTGGAAGACGAGCACGTGTCCTACAACGCCGGTTACACCAACGTTCACGAGCTGATTCCCTGGCGTACCCTGACCGGTCGGCAGCAGTTCTACCAGGATCACGAGTGGATGCGCGCCTTTGGTGAGAGCCTGTTGGTCTACCGTCCGCCCATCAACACCAAGACAGTCGGCAGCATGCTGAACCAGCGCAGCAACGGTAACCCGGAAAAGGCGCTGAACTTCCTCACGCCGCACCAGAAGTGGGGTATTCACAGCACCTACACTGACAACCTGCTGATGCTGACCCTGTCTCGCGGGGGGCCGATCATCTGGCTGAGTGAAGACGATGCCAAGGAGATCGGGGTAGAAGACAACGACTGGATCGAGGTGTTCAATGCCAACGGTTCAATCGCAGCGAGGGCCGTGGTCAGCCAGCGGGTAATGCCCGGTATGGTGATGATGTACCACGCCCAGGAGCGGACCGTGAACGTACCCGGCTCCGAGATCACCGGCACCCGTGGCGGTATTCACAACTCGGTCACCCGGGTGTGTCCGAAACCGACCCATATGATCGGTGGCTACGCCCAGTACTCCTACGGTTTCAACTATTACGGCACGGTAGGCTCTAACCGGGATGAGTTTGTGGTGGTGCGCAAGATGAGCAACATCGACTGGCTCGATGGCGAAGGCAATGACACTGTTCAGGAGGCTGTAAAATGAAAATCCGTTCCCAAGTTGGCATGGTACTGAACCTGGACAAGTGCATTGGTTGCCACACCTGTTCCGTCACCTGCAAAAACGTCTGGACCAGTCGCGAAGGTATGGAATACGCCTGGTTCAACAACGTCGAAACCAAGCCTGGTATCGGCTACCCGAAAGAGTGGGAGAACCAGGACAAATGGAAAGGCGGCTGGATGCGTGACAGCTCCGGCAAGATTCGTCCGAAGATCGGTGGCCGTTTTCGGGTGTTGGCGAACATTTTCGCCAACCCGGACCTGCCGGAAATTGACGACTACTACGAGCCGTTTGATTTTGATTACCAGCACCTGCACACCGCGGGTGACAGCAAGCACCAGCCGGTGGCGCGGCCACGCTCGCTGATCACCGGCAAGCGCATGGAAAAAATCGTATGGGGCCCGAACTGGGAAGAGATCCTGGGCACCGAGTTCGCCAAGCGTCGCAAGGACAAGAACTTCGACCAGATCCAGGCCGATATCTACGGTCAGTTCGAAAACACCTTTATGATGTACTTGCCGCGCCTGTGCGAGCACTGCCTGAACCCGACCTGTGTCGCCAGCTGTCCCAGCGGTGCCATCTACAAGCGGGAAGAAGACGGCATTGTGCTGATTGACCAGGACAAGTGCCGTGGCTGGCGGATGTGTGTGTCCGGCTGCCCGTACAAGAAAATCTACTTCAACTGGAAAACCGGCAAGTCCGAAAAGTGCATCTTCTGCTACCCGCGCATTGAAGCCGGCCTGCCCACCGTCTGCTCCGAGACCTGTGTCGGTCGCATCCGCTACCTGGGTGTGCTGTTGTATGACGCCGATCGCATTGAGGAAGTGGCCAGCGCCCCGGGCGAGCACGAGCTGTACGAAAAGCAGCTGGAAATCTTCCTGGATCCGGACGATCCCAAGGTTATCGAGCAGGCGAAAAAAGACGGTATTCCGATGAATGTGATTGAGGCCGCTCAGCGCAGTCCGGTCTACAAGATGGCAGTGGACTGGAAACTGGCCCTGCCGTTGCACCCGGAATACCGCACCCTGCCCATGGTCTGGTACGTGCCGCCCCTGAGCCCGATCCAGTCTGCGGC
>JAWOAO010000463.1:0-2845 GCA_046498485.1 Marinobacter sp.
TGCACTACGGTAAATGGCCGGGACTGCAGCTTCTCTCGGATCTGCCGGGTTCCACCCCTGTCAAACCTACCCATCAGCGCAATAGGGGAAATGGGCACACCTGCCTGCTCTATCCGCTTATAATGTCGCCCCCTGGGATTTGCCATCACTTCTATCTGGAGTCCGGCTTGGTGGAGACCGATAAAAAGCTCGGACTCCGGCAAATCACAAGAATCAGTGATGCACAGGACAACCGGCGCGCTGCTCTTGGAATTCATAATACTCTGCTGAGAAGAAAACGATTGTTTCAAGAGGATTGACCATAACCATTGAGGAATGACTGCCAGCCCTGCTGCAGAGATGATGATTCTCCGCCACTGACTTTCACCAGAGATCGATACAGTCTCGAAAGGTTCTGGTCCTTCCAGCCGGCGGCCGAATTCGATGTTTTGATAGCGCCTTTATCGAAATCAATCAGGAAAAATTTATCGTCACGAACCAGGACATTGAAACAATTCAGATCCGCGTGCATAACGCCGGCATCATGAAATTTTCGAACCGTGCTACCAAGAGATGCCCAAGCCTGGCTGCCCATCGCCTCAAGCAACTCAGCCAAAGGCGTCGCGCCCTCAAGCTCTTCAATTATAATAGCCGCACGATACTGTATTGGTGAGAGCTTCCGGTACCAGGCTGCAACAGGGTGAGGCACCGGGAGCCCCAGGCCTATCAACTGGCTCAGTAATCGGAACTCAGCAAAGGAACGCACCTCCGATTCGCGGATATACCCATAAGAGCTCTGAGACACTTTAGCCATCCACCCGCCGCGGCGATACTGTCTGAGCACCAACTTGTCCTCATCAGCTTGTAAGAACCAGGCGCCTCCACGACCACCACTACTGACCGGGCGGGCACTTGGCCCCCAATAGGCGGGATCAAACCAGTTGGCTGTAACCCTGCCCTGATATGCGGGATGGACCAGCATCGCCGCCCCCCTCTCCCGGATACAAATTTCAGACTCCACCATATAGGGCACCCGGTTACCGAAACGACAAGAGACAGCGTCGCACCTAAGCGTGGTGGGAAGGCCAGGCCCAAGTACGATAGAATGGCGCACATTTTACCAACGAGCCCCGCCAGGCTCCACATCCGGCAGTTAAAGATTGGAAACGGACCGTAAATTGATCAACTCCATCTGCATATTGCGCCTGTCCGCCATTGGCGACGTTACCCATGTCATCCCCGTTGTACTAAGCCTGCAGGAGCAGTTGCCCGGGGTGAAAATCACCTGGGTGATCGGCAAGATCGAGGCAAAACTGATTGGTGACCTGCCAGGCGTTGAGTTCATCATTTTTGACAAGAAAGCGGGCCGCAAGGGCTATACAGATTTGCGCAACACCCTGAAGAACCGGAATTTTGATGCGCTGCTGCATATGCAGGTTGCATTCAGGGCCAACCTGGCCGCCGCGATGATTCCGGCAAAGGTGAAGGTTGGCTATGACAAGGCTCGTAGCAAAGACCTGCACAGCCTATTTATCAACCGGCGGATTGCTCCGGCACCGCAACAGCATGTGCGGGATTGCCTGGCGAGTTTTCTGGAGCCCCTGGGGCTGAAACCGGCCGCACCAAAATGGGTCATCCCCCTGGCTGATGACGATCATGAGTTTGCCCGCGGCCAACTGGCAACAGAGCGCAAGAACCTGGTGATCAGCCCCTGTGCCAGTCACACCCTGCGCAACTGGCCGGCGGAACGTTATGCACGGTTGGCCGATCACGCAATCCGTGTTCATGGCATGAAGGTGATTCTGGTGGGCAGTCCGGCGCCTTTTGAGGCGGAGTTCTGTTCTGCGATTGAAAGCGCCATGGAAGAGCGGGCCCATAATATCTGTGGCAAGGATACGCTGAAACAACTGGCTGCGCTGTTGGGCCATGCTGACCTTGCGGTGGCACCGGATACCGGCCCTGCTCATATTGCCAGTGCGATGGGGACGGATGTGCTCGGCATTTATGCGGCCAGTAATCCCTACCGTTCCGGACCCTACAACTCGCTTGAATGGTGTGTGAATCGTTATCCCGAGGCGCTAGAGCGGTTTACGGGGAAAACTGTTGATGAGGCTCGATGGGGGGCCAAGGCGGAGTTTGAGGGGGCGATGGAGATGGTTTCGGTGGAGGATGTTACCGGGATGCTGGATCGGTGGGTTGCTGAGCATTAATGCCGCCCCCCTCTCCCTGGCCCTCTCCCGCGAGGGGAGAGGGAATGGAGGTTTCAGCGCCGGAGTAGGCCGCTTTACTTGCGGGCGGTGTAGTCCTGGTAGGACTTTTCTTCCACGAAGCGGGAGCCCAGTGCCAGGTTGACTTCTTTTTTGATGGCGGCGCGCTTGTCATTAGTTACGTAGACGGCCCGGGCCAGCTCGATAAACTTCGGGCCGAAGTCCTGGGCGGTTTCCTGGTCGCGGATGTCGTCTTCGATTTCCCAGAGTTCTTCGTTAACGGCTTTCAGCTGCTTGCGCAGATCTGCAATTGCGGCCTGGTCCTGAACGGCTTCGTTCCAGGTGGCGCTCAGTTCGTCTAGTTCCAGACGAACATTTTTCACCTTCTCCGGGTCGGCAATCCGCTCGGATTTGATTTCCAGGATGGTGATCTTGTCCAGCACTTCGCCGAAGGAGACCGGCACTTTGATAACGTCTGCCATTTGCTCTTCCTGCAGGTATTGTTAATTGAATGTGGGGGTTAGCCGTTAACCTCTGGTTGGCCTCATGCTCGACCTGAAATCGCGCCATCACCGTTTCCGGGATCGATGCGCTGACCAGTTCGTTGACCTGATCCACGGTCAATCCCTGATCGCCCATGGCAGTCAGCTTGCCAGCCA
>JAWOAO010000472.1:0-3787 GCA_046498485.1 Marinobacter sp.
CTCGGCTTCCGGCACGACGTAGCCGCATTAATGATGGCCGCCGATGGGGTGGTGATCAGCTCGGAAAGAGAGGGCTTTTCTTACGTATGCGCTGAAGCGCTTTTATCCGGCAAACCGATTATCTCTACCAACGTACCCATCGCGAACGAGTTCTTACCAACACGAAGCATATGCAGTGCAAAAACTTCAGAAGATTTTGCCCGCTACCTGAATCAGGACCTGGAGGCACTCACATCGTCACAGGCCGACGCCAGAAAAATAGCGTGCGAGAAACTGACCCTGCAAGCCATGACGAAACAAACCCTGGCTGTTTACCAGAAGGCAATCGATCATGGGCAATAATCCCGCTGACGACCATCACTCTGCGGACTTTGTAGATTTGACGGGGGTGTCACCGTTCGCTCAGGGCGCCAACCGCTTTTGCTTTCAGCATCCCTTAAATCCGGACAACTGCCTCAAGGTCATCCGCCCCGAAAACATCGAGGCCCGATTTAATCGCCAATCCAGACTGAAAAACCTGCTGGGCAAAAAAAGACTTAACGACAACCTTCAAGAGCTCAAAGCGCACCACCAGCCGGCCATCCGATCGTTGCAAAAAGCTGGCCGGGAAGAGCTGATCTGGGGCCACCTGCCCCGATTTTATGGCAGCGTAAACACCTCCCTCGGCCAGGCCAACGAGAGCGAGATCATCCGCTGCAAAGATGGGGCCGTCGCACCTACACTCGAAACCATGATCAAGCATTATGGCGGCTCATCATCACTGAACGCTGCGATTAACGAATTCCTGGAATGGCTCCGCGTTAACCTCATTTTGACTCGTAACCTGTTGCCCCATAACCTCGTTGTTTCTGACCGGTCTGGCCGCTCTCAGCTGTTTCTGGTTGATGGGCTGGGGGCGCCAACGATTCCTCAGGCGCTGGCGCCGATGCCGGGCTGGAGCTCGCACTACATCGAAAGAAAGATCGACCGGTTCAGAAAACGACTGGCCTGGGAACAACACAACGAAGGCTTATCCTGGGAAGATTTCCAACGCTTAAGATAAACCCGGCAAGCTCTGCGTGTTAACATCTGCGCGCAATAATTCTTTGCCGAACTGGTAACCATTAAACAGCCCGGAGTGCACCCATGATTCACCCCGTCATTATGGCCGGAGGCACCGGCTCTCGCCTTTGGCCGTTGTCCAGGCAACTGAACCCGAAACAGTTCCTGAAACTGACGGATGAGCATTTGTCCATGCTGCAACTGACCGTGGCCCGGCTTGACGGCATGGCAGCGGCTGACCCCCTGCTGATCTGCAATGAAGAGCATCGCTTTCTGGCGGCCGAGCAAATGCGTCAGGCGGGCTACCAGGATGCCCGGATTATTCTGGAACCCTGCGGCCGCAACACGGCCCCGGCGATCGCGCTGGCGGCACTGCAACTGGCGAAGTCTTCGGGCGACAACGACGATGACCCTCTGATGCTGGTACTCGCAGCCGACCACTTGATTCAGGATGTTGCCGCCTTCCAGCATGGCATTCGTCAAGCCACTCCCCTGGCCCAACAAGGCAAACTGGTCACTTTCGGTATCGTGCCCGGCCACGCAGAAACCGGTTACGGCTATATTCAACAAGGCCCGGAACTGGCTGAAGGCAGCTACAGCGTTAACCGCTTTGTCGAAAAGCCCGACCTGAAAACCGCCCAAGACTACCTTGCCTCCGGTGACTACCTCTGGAACAGTGGCATGTTCATGTTCGGGGCGCGCCAGTACCTGGCTGAGCTGCAACAGCACCGCCCGGAGATTCTGGCGATTTGCCAGGCGGCGATGGACGATGCCAGCGCAGATCTGCATTTCACCCGCATCAACGAAAGCATCTTTGCCGAGTGCCCGGAAGACTCCATCGATTACGCCGTGATGGAAAAAACCAGCAACGCCGCCGTGGTCTCCCTGGATGCCGGCTGGAGCGACATTGGCTCCTGGTCCGCGCTGTGGGAAGTGTCCGAGAAAGACACCAATGGCAACAGCTTCAGCGGTGATGTTATCGCCCACGACACCGAGAGCACGCTGGTGCGGGCCGAAAGCCGACTTGTCGCCACCGTCGGGGTGAAAGATCTGGTGGTCATCGAAACCAAAGACGCCCTGCTGGTCGCCCACAAAGACAAGGTTCAGGACGTCAAGAAAGTGGTTGAGCGGATCCGGGGAGATGGCCGCCACGAGCACATGAACCACCGCGAAGTGTACCGCCCATGGGGCGTGTACGACTCCATCGATAACGGCACCCGCTATCAGGTTAAGCGCATCACCGTTAAACCCGGCGCCAAGCTGTCGGTGCAGATGCACCATCACCGGGCCGAGCACTGGATTGTGGTGAGTGGCACCGCCAAGGTCACCAATGGCGAAAAAACCTATCTGGTGACCGAAAACCAGTCCACCTACATTCCCATAGGCCAGGTTCACTCCCTGGAAAACCCCGGCGTGATTAACCTTGAATTGATTGAGGTGCAATCCGGCTCATACCTTGGTGAGGACGATATTGTGCGACTCGAGGACCGGTACGGCAGGTCATGAGCAAGCTGAAATATTTCCTGATCGCCGGCTTCCTGCGGATTGCCGGCTCCTTACCTCTGGGCGTCGCGCAGTTTATCGGCAAGTGGCTGGGGCTGCTGGCCTGGAAACTGGGCGGCCGATCACGCAAAACCACCGACACCAACATCCGGATCTGCCTGCCAGAGTTGTCCCCGGAACAGCAGCACCAGCTTTCCAGGGATTCCATGGTCCACACCGGCATGACGGCACTGGAAATCCCGCTGATGTGGGAGTGGCCGGTCGAAAGGTGCCTGGGTCTGATCAAGGAAAGCCAAGGCCTGGAACTGGTGGACGACGCCCTCGCCTCCGGCAAGGGCCTGATCCTGCTGGCGCCTCACCTGGGTAACTGGGAACTGGCCGGGCTGTTCTTCTCTTCCCGTTACAAGATGGCCGCGCTGTACAGCCCACCTAACATCAAGGAATTCGAGGAATACATGATCCGGGTTCGGGGCCGCTTGGGCTCTGAACTGGTGCGGGGTGACCGCAAGGGCCTGATGCGCCTGATGGGTATTCTGAAACAGGGTGGCGTGGCAGGGATTCTTCCGGATCAGTCCCCGCGAGGCAAAACCAATGCCTTTGCACCGTTTTTTGGCATGGAAGTCCGCACCATGACGCTGGTCAACAAACTCATGCAAAAAACCGGAGCCAATGTTCTGGTGACCTACGCTGAGCGTTTGCCTGGGGGACGTGGGTTCCGGATCGTGGTGACCGAGGCCGAACCCGGCAACGGCGACACTGATATCGTCGCTGGCGCCACCGCCCTGAACCGCTCGGTGGAAAAAGTGGTGCGCATGGCACCGGAACAGTATCAGTGGGAATACAAGCGGCTGAGGCACCGGCCGCCTGGAGAAATCAATCCTTACTACCCCAACCGGACCTGCTAGGCATGATCAATCGTCAGAACACCTCTCAAGCTTTGCTGTTTCTCGGCCTGGGAGGAGCGCTTATCTCGTCGAGCCTGATCGCGGCGGCCGTGCTGCTGCTTGCGCTCATCGGCGGATACCTGATCAAAACCAAAACCCTTGTCCATCAAGGCTGGGAAACCCCAAAAGAACTGCGATTGATTCACTTCGCGTTCTGGTTTTTCGTACTCACCAGTGTCGCAAGCTGGGTATTGGAAGGCTTTGGGCGTGAGGGTGCAAAGACACTGGAAACCCATGCCCGATTTATCTTTTTCTGGCCCTTGGCGATCGCCCTCATCGGCGCCGGCGTGCGCGCAAAG
>JAWOAO010000056.1:0-3101 GCA_046498485.1 Marinobacter sp.
CATCAGCTCGCCGATCTCATAACGGCGTTCGCGGTAAGGCGACTGCAGTTTGGGCGGGTAGATTTCGTATTCGGGCACTTCGTTGAAGCCTTTGCTGACTTTTCCCCGCATCAGGGTTTTCAGCCGGTCCAGCGCATCGCCGGTGACCACGTGCAGGTGCCAGGGTTGCAGGTTGCCGCCTGAGGGCGAGCGCAGGGCGGTTTCCAGAACTTTTTTCAGCACCAGTTCCGGAACCGGGGTATCCAGAAAATCCCGCACGGAACGCCGGGTGGTTACGGCGGTTGTTATGTCCATCACTCTACTCTCCTGACTATCACCTGACGAACCGGCTTCAGGGTTCATAAAGTCAATAAAATACCATGCAAAGTGCGTTAGTATCAGCTCAGAAACCAATAACAAGGACTGCGCCGTGAAACCTCTGAGCCCCACCGATCAACTGTTCCTCTGGCTGGAAAAACGTCAGCAACCCATGCACGTGGGCGGCCTGCAGCTGTTCTCGTTTCCGGAAGGTGCGCCGGATGATTATGTCGCCCAGCTGGCCGATCAACTCAGAAAACAGCATGGTGTGACCGAGCCCTTCGATCAGCGGCTGAGTTACAAACTGGGCCAACCGATGTGGGTGGAGGACGAGCACCTGGATCTGGAACATCATTTCCGCTTCGAGGCGCTGCCCACACCAGGACGAATCCGGGAATTGCTGGCGTTTGTCTCGGCCGAGCACTCGCATCTGATGGACCGGGAACGGCCGATGTGGGAGGTGCATTTGATTGAAGGGCTGAAAGACCGGCAATTTGCGCTCTACATCAAGATTCATCATTCCCTGATGGACGGCATTTCGGCGATGCGCATGGTCACCCGGATGCTGAGTGAAGACCCCAACGAAATGGGTCTGCCACCAATCTGGGCCTTGCCACAAAGGCAGCTGAGCGGCAGAGACGAGAACAGACCCTCACTCTGGCGCAGCGTTGCGCATTTGCTGGGCAGCTCCGGCAAACAGCTGGGCACCGTTCCCACCGTGGCAAAAGAGTTGCTGAAAACCATCAACCAGGCCCGCAAAGACCCGGCCTACGATTCAATTTTCCAGGCACCGCGCAGCGTGCTGAACCAGAAAATCACTGGCTCCCGGCGCTTTGCCGCCCAGTCCTATTGCCTGACCCGCATCAAGGCCGTCGGTAAGGCCTACGGCACCACGGTGAACGATGTGGTCACCGCCATGTGCGCCACGGCCCTGCGCACCTATCTGATGAATCAGGATGCCTTACCGGAAAAGCCTCTGATCGCGTTCGTGCCGGTATCGCTGCGCCGGGATAGCAGCGCCGAAGGCAATCAGGTGGGGGTAATCCTGGCCAACCTGCACACCGATGAAAACGATGCCAGTCTACGCTTGATGAAGATCCATCATGGCATGCAGGAAGCCAAAGACCGCTACCGCCATATGTCGCCGGAAGAAATCCTCAACTACACCGCGCTCACCCTGGCCCCGGCTGCCTTCAATTTGCTGACCGGCATGGCGCCCAACTGGCAGACCTTCAATGTGGTGATCTCCAACGTGCCGGGGCCGTCATCACCCCGTTACTGGAACGGCGCAAAGCTGGAAGGCATGTACCCGGTATCGATCGATATGGACCGGCTGGCCCTGAACATGACCCTGACCAGCTACAACGGCCAGGTCGAGTTCGGCCTGATCGGCTGCCGCCGGACCCTGCCCAGCCTGCAGCGGATGCTGGATTACCTGGAAGACGGCCTGACCGAGCTGGAACTGGCGGCCGGGCTGTAATCAGCCCAGCTGGTCAGCCTGATTGCGTTCGGAGATCTGACTGTTGAGGGTCCAGAAGTCGTACAGCACGCCGATCAGAAACAGGCCACCGGTGAGCAGGTAGATAACCCCGGTAATCCACTTGCCCATGTACATCCGGTGCACTCCGAACACGCCCAGGAAGGTAAGCAGTACCCAGCTGATGTTGTAGCTGATGTTACCGCCCCAAAAGCGTTTGTCGGCCTGTTCGTCCATGGACGGGATCAGGAACAGGTCGATGATCCAGCCAATCAGAAACAGCCCGAAGGTGAAGAACCAGATGGTGCCGGTGATGGGCTTGCCGTAGTAAAACCGGTGTGAGCCCAGGAATCCGAAGATCCAGAGCAGGTAGCCGATGAGTTTGCTGTGAGTGTCTGGTTTTTCGATCATAAACGCAGTTTTCCTTTCGACTTTTTGTTTCCGGGTTCTGTTGTCGACCTAGCCTTAAAGATTGGGTCGCTGGCCCGAACCTATAACCTCTCCCTGCTTCCAGAGACGCCACTCTCCGGGCTGGTAGACGTCCCATTTTTCATCCGTGGTCAGCGGCTCGGTGACGATCACACTGACGATGTCATTCGGGGTGGTTTCGGCGTCGAAGTCCACGGTGACGTCGGTGTCTTTCAGCCGGGCCGGGCCAAACGGGGCGCGCCGGGTGATGCTGGCCATTTTGGTGGTGCAGTAGGTAAATAACCAGTCGCCGTTGCTCAATAACAGGTTGAACACACCTTCGCGGGCATAGGCTCTGGACAGGTTGACCAGGCGCTGGACGATCTGCTCGGTGGGGTCGTCGCGCTGGCAGTGGCGGCGCAGGTGATTGAGCAGGTCACAGAACAGGGCTTCGCTGTCGGTGCTGCCAACCGGCTCGTAAAAGCCTTCAGCCGCCCGGAACCCGGACAACTGGCCATTGTGGGCAAACACCCAGTAGCGGCCCCAGAGTTCGCGAATGAACGGGTGGGTGTTGGCCAGGCAGATTTCGCCGACATTGGCCTGGCGGATATGACAGATGGCCACTTCGCTTTTGATGGGGTGGGTTTGCACCACCTGGGCAAGGCGAGAGCTGGCGCTGGCATCGGAATCGTGAAAGCTGCGGACGGCTTTGCCTTCATAGAAGGCAAAGGCGTCCGCAGCTCCGAGACGGTGCGGTTGATGAGACTCTCGATCACCTTCTGATCGCGCGGAACAAGACGCACTGCCAATGCGGCGCAGGTGTCGTGCAGATGCTGGGAATTGAGAAGAACGCTGACGTGAGTAGAATCAGCACGGAGCTCCGGCTTAAATGACCATTCCCTTGTCCGCGTTTATATAG
>JAWOAO010000109.1:0-8526 GCA_046498485.1 Marinobacter sp.
AGTAGCACGTTCAGGTCCGGCAACAGCCCGTGTATGCCGCGCTCGAAACTCTGGCGGGTTCCGGAGCCCTGTTCGCGTAGTATCCAGGTGGCAGTGCGCAGGTCGTCGTCGGTGAGCTCGCCTTGACCGGCCAGCGGATGGCTTGGGGCGCAGAAGGCCACCAGCCGGTCTTTCCGCCAGGGAATTACTTCCAGGTCCGAGGCCTGCAATTCACCTTCAATAAGGCCGATGTCCAGCTCGAAATCCTGCACCCGTCGTGCAATGGTGCTGGTGTTGGCTACTTCCAGCGACACCTTGGGCCGGGTAGGGGTATTCATGTATTGGGCCATTACGCCGACGGCCAGATAGTTACCTATGGTAAGTGTCGCGCCCACTTTCAGCGCGCCCACTTCGGAATGTTTGCTGAAGGCCTGCTCCAGTTCCGTGCCCTGGGCCAGTAACGATTCCGCTTTCGGGCGGTACAGTCGGCCCAGTTCGTTCAGCTGCAGGCGCTTGCCAACCCGGTCGAACAGCTGGATGTTGAACTGGTTTTCCAGCTCTTTCAGGGCGCTACTGGCGGCTGATTGCGACATGGCGAGGGACTCCGCCGCCCGGGTGATGTTCTGGAAATGGGCGGCGGCGAGGAAGACCTCCAGTTGGCGAAAGCTGTACTTCATAATCGATCAGGCCGGATAAAGGAAGGAGAGTGTCCTGTCTGATCGATACGTTAGCCTGTCAGGTTCCGGAAAACAACATGGCCTGTCTGTTCAGGGCATCATCAGCACCGGATAAGGGCTGGCGGCAGCAACCTTCTCGGTTGTACTGCCGATCATGATCTCCTGAATGGGGGTAGAGCCCCGTTTGCCCATGATGGTCAGTGCCGGCCGGGTCTCTGTAATGGTCTGGATGATCTGATCGACCGGGCGACCGATCAGGATATTGCGGTGTACTCCGGGATGACGCTCGGCAAGCTCATTGATGCGTTGTTCGGTCGCTTCGTCGGCGGGCTCCGGTTCCGCGGAGTGTACCCACACCACACGCCCCGTGTGCTTTCCTGACATCAGCTTTTCGAACAGGGTCTGGGCGTTAAACGATGCTCTGGAGCCGTCCGTCGCCAACAGAATCTCTTCCTCGGCGGAAGCAGGTTGGTCCTGAACCGGGATGATCAGCAGCGGCACTTTGGTCATTCTGGCCAGGTTCAGCGCGGTGTTGCCAAAGAACAGTTCCTTGGCGGCGTGGTGGCTGCGATTGCAGGCGATGACACCATCAGCGCCGAGCTTCTTGACCAGGGCTTGCACCTCCTGGGCGACGAAACCTTTGAGCACCCGGGTGTCGGTCTTGATGCCGAGCGATTGGGAGAGCTTCTCGCCGATGCGGCGCAGTCGTTCATTGGCCGCCCCCTCGGTGTCATCCGGGTGCTGTCGTTTGTGGGTTTGCAGCACATAGGTGAGGGTGATTGTTTCTGTGCCGAGTAGCTGGAGCAATGCTGGCAGTTGTTCCATGGCTTGTTCCCACTCGGTGGTGTAATCCACAGTCAGAACCAGGTGGTTGAGCATATAGCCTCCTTGTAAATGCGGCGTTTGGGTGCGGAATCTACCTTCAGGCTAGTTCAGTTGTCTCGATTCGACCATGATCCGCATTACTTTTCGAGATAGCTATATTTGTTTAATCGAACATCGATATGCGAATTGACTGTTTTGTCGATTTAAGCGGTTGAGGTAAACTTTAGTTATTGAATCCCCATATAATTCTATGTGAAGTCGTAGCAACGAGGGCTCCCATGAGTAATTTGATGAAAGAAACTGTCACCAGTGTTCATCACTGGAACGATACCCTGTTCAGTTTCAAGACCAGTCGGGATCCCGGTTTCCGGTTTAAAAACGGACATTTTGTGATGATTGGTCTGGAAACGGATGGCAAGCCTCTGATGAGGGCCTACAGTATTGCCAGCGCCAACTATGAAGAAGAGCTGGAGTTCTTTTCCATCAAGGTAGCGGATGGCCCACTCACATCGCGCCTGCAGAAGATCCAGATAGGCGATGAGATTCTGGTCAGTCGCAAGCCTACGGGCACCCTGGTGCTGGACAACCTGTTGCCGGGTCGTAATCTGTGGCTTATCAGCACGGGCACCGGGCTGGCTCCGTTCATGAGTATCATCAAAGACCCCGAAGTCTATGATGCCTTTGATAACGTGATCCTCACCCACGGCGTTCGTTATGTCTCCGAACTGGCTTACCAGCAGGAAATCGAGGATCTGCCCGCGAACGAGTTTTTCGGCGAACTGGTGGAGGGCAAGCTGAGCTACTATCCGACGGTCACCCGCGAGCCGTTCCGCAATGAGGGTCGCCTGACCGACGCCATGGAAACTGGCAAGATGACCCGTGATCTGGGTTTGGCGGACTTTGATGTGGAACAGGATCGTTTCATGATCTGTGGCAGCCCGAGCATGCTCAAGGATACCTGTGCGATTCTCAACAATATGGGCTTCAAAGAAGCCCGTGGCGGCGATCTGGGTCACTTTGTTATTGAGCGTGCTTTTGTAGAACAGTAAACACAGAGTAGTGCTGTTCTTTGAAAACCCCCTGGGCCTCTGGCTCAGGGGGTTTTCTGTCTTATTACCAACTTACTATCCTTGTTATTGGCAGCGTCCGCCGTCGGTGGGGGCACGCGGATCTGGCTGCTGGCGATCGTCGCGGTGCCCTGTCAGGGGTTATGTGTTTCAGAGCTTTAACTTGTTACCCAGAGTCCGTGCGCTCCACAATGCCGAAAATAACGCGAGCCGATTTATCATCCGATGACATTTACTCAGGAGGAGACTGTGTGATCAAACAGGCATTTACCGGCATAGTGCTGCTTGCATCCCTGGTGCTGGCCGGGTGCGATTCCGGGTCAGAACAACGGGGTGTTGCAGCTTCCGGGCTGGCAGTGGCGCCCGTGGATCTGGCTCTGCCCCAGTCGGGTGCAGATATTTCACTGGCACTGACACCAGCCCAGCTGGACTGGGTGGGGCAGAAGATTTTCCACAATGAATGCGCGGGCAAGCTGGACTGCCTGGTGCACTGGAATGAAGGCGAGGCCTTTCCGTCTTTAGGCATTGGCCATTTTATCTGGTACCCGAAGGGCGTTGACGGGCGGTTTACCGAGAGTTTTCCGCAGCTTACCCAGTACCTGATGCAACGGCAGGCGTCGGTTCCCGACTGGTTGCGGAGCCTGCAGCCATTTGAGGCGCCCTGGCCGGACCGGAACGCTTTCCTGCAGGCAGACGATTCCACACGGATTGCGGAGTTACGGGAATTTCTGGCCGGAACCCAGGGGCTGCAGGCGGAGTTTATCTTTCGCCGGGCCCGGGAGTCGCTGGAGAAAGTCATTGCTGCCGCCCCGGAATCCCGTCGCGATGAGATTCAGGGGCGTCTTGAGGAACTCAGTGCAACCCCCGGAGGGGTTTACGCCCTGATGGATTACGTCAACTTCAAGGGCGAAGGGCTGGCGGAAACCGAGCGCTACCAGGGGCAGGGCTGGGGTTTGCTGCAGGTCTTGCTCGCCATCGAGCTGGCTCCTGAGCAGCCGGTGCTGGAGGGTTTTCGGGAAGCCGCAGGCCGGGTGCTTACCCGGCGCGCGGACAGCGCAGAGAAGGCCATTGAACGGGAGCGTTGGTTGCCGGGCTGGTTGAGGCGTTTAGAAACCTACAAAGAGCCGGCCGACAACGCAAGCTCATAACGGGGTTTTTTTCAACTCCAGCGGCTGCCCGGATTTTGCTTCCAGCCACCAGGCCTGGGTGTCCCAGTCGCCCAGTACAATGCGGCGGGCATCCTGGTCGTTGGCCCGGAGCTGGTGCATGGCCGGGCGATGGGTGTGGCCATGGATCATCAGCTGCACGCCGTGGCGCTCCAACACTCTCACCACTTCTTCCGGGGTCACATCCATGATCGCTTCCGCCTTGCCCTGGTTCTTCGCCATCGACATGTCCCGCAACTGACGGGCCATCTGCTGGCGGTCTTTCAGGGGGCGGGCTAACATCACCTGCTGCATTTGCGGGTTGCGCATGGCGGTGCGGAATCTCTGGTATTCCACATCAGCCGTGCACAGGCTGTCGCCGTGCAGCAGCAGCGCAGGTGTGCCGTACAGGTCGATTACGGTGGGGTCGTCCAGCAGGGTGGCGCCGGCGCGGCGGCAGAAGTCTTCACCAATCAGGAAGTCCCGGTTGCCGTGCATCAGGAAGATGTCGGTGCCGTTGTTGCTGAGCGTTTTCAGGGCACCGGCGACTTGTTCCTGCAGCGGGGTGCGCTCGTCGTCGCCAATCCAAGCTTCGAAAAAGTCGCCCAGGATGAACAACCGTTCAACCCCGGCCGCTTTTTCCTTCAGGAACGTCAGAAACGCGCCGGTAATGTCCGGACGCGATTCTTCAAGATGCAGATCCGAAATAAACAGCGTGGTCACGCGTCCTCCATAACCTCGGCCTTCACAATAAAGACGTCTTCTGAGGGCACGTCCTGGTGGCCTGCGCGCAGGGTGGTGCGCACGCCCCGGATTTTGTTGACGGTGTCCATGCCTTCGGCGATTTTGCCAAACACGCAGTAACCCCAACCCTCGGCGTTTTTCGCGGTGTGATCCAGAAAACCGTTGTTTTCCACATTGATGAAGAACTGAGCGGTGGCGGAATGCGGGTCCATGGTGCGCGCCATGGCAACGGTGCCGACCATGTTGCTGAGGCCGTTGTCGGCTTCGTTCTGAATCGGCTCGCGGGTTTTGCGCGGGGTCATGCCCGGCTCAAAACCGCCGCCCTGAACCATGAAGTTGCTGATCACGCGGTGAAAAATCAGACCGTCATAGAAGCCGTCGCGAACGTACTGTTCGAAGTTTTTCGCGGTTTCCGGCGCTTTTTCGTAGTCCAGTTCGAGTTTGATATCACCATGGTTGGTTTGCAGCAGAATCATCAGGGCTTCCTGTAAGTTGGGATGCGTGGGTGTAAAGGCCCCATTGTACGCAAGAGTTTCGTCCTGTGCATGAGTCCGACAAGCATTTGTGAGTATAATAGGCGGTTTAAGGGGGCACTGCTGTGCTCTCAGGACCCATTCCCTGTTGCAGAGATTGTATGAGCGCCGAGTCGAAGAAAGCCCATAATTTTATTCAGAGCCTGATCGAAGACGCCATCGCCAAAGGTGAGCATTCCGGCAAGGTCGTTACCCGTTTTCCGCCCGAGCCCAACGGTTATCTGCATGTTGGCCATGCCAAGTCTATCTGTCTGAACTTTGGCATCGCCGAGACCTTCGGGGGTGAGTGCAATCTTCGTTTTGACGACACCAACCCGGAAAAGGAAAGCCAGGAATACATTGACGCCATCAAACAGGACGTCGAGTGGCTGGGTTATAAATGGGCCGATGAAGTGCACTATGCCTCCGATTACTTCGATCAGCTTTATGCCTTTGCGGAAGAGTTGATTGAAAAGGGCAAGGCCTATGTTTGCGCCCTGAGCGCCGATGACATGGCGGCTTACCGCGGCTCGCTGAAAGCGCCGGGTAAGAACAGCCCGTATCGTGACCGTCCGGTGGAAGAAAGCCTGCAACTGTTCCGGGACATGCGTGCCGGCAAGTTCCAGAACGGCGAGCTGGTGCTGCGCGCGAAGATTGATATGGCGGCGCCGAACATCAACCTGCGCGACCCGATCCTGTACCGGATCCGTTACGCCGATCACCATCAGACTGGCGACAAGTGGTGCATCTATCCGATGTACGACTTTACCCATCCGATTTCTGATGCGCTGGAAGGGGTGACCCATTCCCTGTGCACGCTGGAGTTTGAAGATCATCGCCCACTCTATGACTGGGTGCTGGATAACATTACCATCCCGAGCCACCCGCGCCAGATCGAGTTTGCCCGGCTCAACCTGAATTACACCATCACCAGCAAGCGCAAGCTCAAACGTCTGGTGGACGAAGGCGTGGTTAATAGCTGGAACGACCCGCGCATGCCGACCATCTCCGGTATGCGTCGCCGCGGCTTCACCCCCGAGTCCATTCGCACCTTCTGCGACATGATCGGTGTCAACAAGGCTGGCGGCACCGTTGATGTGGGTATGCTCGAGCATGCCATCCGGGAAGATCTGAATAACCGCGCACCCCGTGCCATGTGCGTGATGCGCCCACTCAAGGTTACGTTAACCAATTACCCGGCCAACCAGACCGAAACCCTGATCTTGCCGGTACACCCGCAGGACCCGGGTATGGGCGAGCGGGAAGTGACCTGGAGCCAGGTGCTGTACATCGATCGCGAAGATTTCGCAATGGAGCCGCCGCGCAAGTGGAAACGGCTGGCGCCGGATCAGGCGGTGCGCCTGCGTGGCGGCTATGTGATGACCTGCAAGGAAGTTATTCGCGACGACCGTGGCGAGATTGTTGAGCTCAAGTGTGAATACGATCGCAACACCCTGGGGATCAATCCGGAGGGCTACAAGCCCAACGGTGTGGTTCATTGGGTTTCGGCTACCGACAGCATTGAAACCGACATCAATCTGTACGATCGTCTGTTCAATCACGAAACACCAGACAGTGATAAAGACGGTGACCTGCTGGATCATCTGAATCCGGAATCTCTGCTGGTTCTCCAGGGCGCCCGGGTAGAGAAAAGTCTGGCGCAACCGCGTACCGACCTGCCGTATCAGTTCGAGCGCGAAGGCTACTTCTTCTGTGATCAGGAGCTGACGGCCAGTGCCGGCAAACCCGTGTTCAACCGCACCGTCACGCTGAGAGATTCCTGGGCCAAGGGGGGCAAATAATGCGTATCTACAATACGCTGACCCAACGAAAGGAAGAGTTCCGGCCGATCGAGCCTGGCAAGGTAGGCATGTACGTGTGCGGCATGACCGTCTACGACTATTGCCACCTGGGCCATGGCCGGGTGCTGGTAGCGTTTGATGTGATCAGCCGTTATCTGCGCCATCGCGGGTATGACGTGCACTACGTGCGTAACATCACCGATATCGACGACAAAATTCTGGCCCGGGCTGATGAGAAGGGTGAAGTCTACTCCGATCTGACCGAGCGCATGATTCAGGCGATGCATGAGGATGAAGCTCGCCTGGGCGTGCTGTCGCCGAGTGAAGAACCCAGGGCAACGGCGTTTATCGATGACATCATTGCGATGATCCACAAGCTCATCAGCAGTGGTCATGCCTATGCGGCCGACAACGGCGATGTTTACTTTGCGGTAGATTCCTTTCCGGATTACGGCAAACTCAGTAAAAAGAAGCTGGAAGACCTGGTGGCGGGTGCCCGGGTCGGGGTGCAGGAAGCCAAGCGCAGCCCGGCAGATTTTGCCTTGTGGAAAGCTGCCAAGCCGGGTGAAGTCAGCTGGGCCTCGCCCTGGGGCGACGGTCGACCGGGCTGGCACATCGAGTGTTCGGCCATGTCCACCAGGTGCCTGGGTGATACCTTTGATATCCATGGCGGTGGGCCGGATCTGCTGTTTCCGCACCATGAGAACGAAATAGCCCAGTCCGAGTGTGCCACTGGCCATAAATTTGTTCATACCTGGATGCACGCGGGTGCCATCCGTGTCAATAAAGAGAAGATGTCCAAATCCCTGGGCAATTTCTTCACCATTCGCGAGATTCTGAAAACCTACCCGGCCGAAGTGGTCCGCTACTTCCTGGTGTCCAGTCATTACCGCAGTCAGGTGGACTATTCCGAAGACAGCCTGGCGGAAGCAGGCCGGACGCTCACCAAGCTCTACCACGCGCTGCGTGGCATTACCCCGGCCAAGGAGGGTGATGTGCCGAAAACCGGGCATGATCGCCGGTTTACCGAGGTGATGGACGATGACTTCAACGCCGCCGGTGCCATTGCGGTGTTGCACGCGGTCGCTAATGATATCAACCATTATCGCCGTGAAGGTGATGAAGATCAGGCCAAACAAAGCGCGGCGGTACTGATTCGCCTGGGGGGTATTCTGGGGTTGCTGCAACAGGACCCGGAAGCATTTTTTCAGGCCGATACCGGAAGCGAGCTGAGCGCGGACGATATCGAAGCCATGATTCAGGCCCGTGCTGATGCCCGTAAGGCAAAGGACTTTGCCGAGGGTGATCGCATTCGGGATGAGCTGCTGGAGCAGGGCATTATTCTGGACGACAGCCGCGAGGGTACTACCTGGCGCCGCGCCTGAGGGCAAAATTCGCAGGAAGTCGCATTGTGCTGACCGGGAATGACCTTATAGGCAATCTCACGTATAGTGTGACGCTCAAATCATAGTGCCCCTGCATTGAAAAGTGCGACACAGGGGGTTGGGAAATGTAACCCATTGAGGCAGACAACGATGACAGAACGCGTACAAATTGGCGGCATTCAGGTCGCGAAGAATTTTTATGATTTCGTAAATAACGAAGCGATCCCGGGCACCGGCATTGACGCAAATAAATTCTGGGCAGAGTTCGACAAGATTGTGAACGAGCTGGCCCCGCGCAACCGTGAACTACTCGCCAGGCGTGATGCGCTTCAGGAAAAACTGGACACCTGGAACCGTGACCACAAAGGTCAGAAGCTCGACATGGTTGAG
>JAWOAO010000157.1:0-3129 GCA_046498485.1 Marinobacter sp.
TGGACCGACAGCCGGTATTTCATTCAGGCAGAAAGTGAACTTAAAGACAGCGGCATTGAGCTGGTAAAACTGAAAATTCCACACACACCTGAATACATCGACTGGCTTTCCGAAAACCTGAAGGAAGGCGATCTCATTGGCATTGATGGAAAAGTATTTGCCCAGTCGCTGATAGATTTGCTGAAAAGCAAACTCAAAGACAGCGGCATAAAAATCAACTGCGCGTTTGACCTGCCCGGGAAAATTTGGGAAGAGCGGCCTGAGATCAGTCTGAATCCGGTTTTTGAACACGAGCTGAAATACGCAGGCAAATCGCGCTCCGAAAAAATTAAACTGGTGCGTGATGAAATGACAAAACAGAATGCTGATTATCAGCTGATAACAACGCTTGACGAAATAGCATGGCTTTTCAACCTCAGGGGTAGTGATGTGGATTATAACCCTGTTTTTATTGCATATGCACTGGTTTCGCAGGAGGTAACGGTTCTGTTTATTGATGATAGAAAACTATCGCCTGAACTGAAAGAAAAACTTGGAAAAGATTCCATACGGATTGAGCCCTATGATTCGGTAAACAAATATCTTACAGCATTGCCCGAGGGTAGTCAGATTTTGTTTACTGCAAGCAAAACAGCCCATCATATCTGGCTTTCCATTCCGCCACTATGCAAAAAAACAGATGCACCGGGCATACCGGCCATTTTGAAAGCTTGCAAGGACGAGCATGAGATCAAAAACATCAGAAATGCTTTGGTTAAAGATGGTGTGGCCCTTGTAAAATTTTTCCGCTGGCTGGAAGATGCCATTGGCAGGGAAGAAATTACCGAGGTAAGTCTGGATGAAAAACTCACTGAATTTCGCGCACAGCAGAACGGATTCAAAGGAAACAGTTTTGGTACCATTGCCGGTTACCAGGACCACGGCGCCATCATTCATTACAGTGCCACCCCCGAATCGGCCTATAAGATCAAACCCGAAGGATTGCTGCTGCTGGATTCCGGCGGGCAGTATGTGGATGGCACCACCGACATCACCCGAACCATAAGTCTCGGTAAACCCACCGATGAACAGATCATGGATTACACCCTGGTGCTGAAAGGTTTGATCAAATTATCCATGGCCTACTTCCCGGAAGGAACAAAAGGGTTCCACCTGGATGCACTGGCACGCTTCCCGCTTTGGCAGCATGGTAAGAATTACGGGCACGGAACCGGACATGGTGTAGGTTATTTCCTGAACGTACATGAAGGGCCACAGGGTATTACTCCCAATCCGGCGGTGAATTTCCCACTTAAAGAGGGCATGCTCCAATCTAATGAACCCGGATTCTACCCTGAAGGCAAATACGGTATCAGGCTTGAAAACCTGATTGTGGTGGTTCCCCACGTAGAAACAGTTTATGGAAAATTCCTGCAGTTTGAAACCCTGACCCTTTTCCCCTTCGATATGAAGCTTATCGATCTTGATATGCTCACCGAAGACGAAAAGGGCTGGTTGAACCGCTATCACAACAAGGTATTCCGCAACCTGTCTCCCAAACTCAGCCGGGAGGATAACCAATGTGCCTGGATTGTCGCCGTGGGCTTTGACGTACAGGTCGTCGCCCGGGTCGCCACCGTTCTGGTGATCGCCTGCCCGCACGCGTTGGGCCTGGCGGTCCCCCTGGTGGTAGCTATCACAACGTCGATGGCGGCCAGCAACGGCGTTCTGGTCCGCGATCGCTTGGCCCTGGAGGAAGCCCGCGAAATTGACACGGTCATCTTCGACAAGACGGGCACGCTGACCGAGGGACGTTTTGGCGTGGTCGACATCGCCACCACGGACAGTCTGGGAGAGGAGGAAGCGCTGGCCCTGACGGCGGCCGTGGAGGGCGACTCGGAGCATACGATCGCCCGGGGTATCCGCGGTGCAGCGGATGAGCGCGAACTCTCGCTGCCCGCTATCTCTGGGTTTGAGGCGATCAAGGGGCGAGGCGTGCGGGCAAGCCGGGACGGCTCCACAGTCTATGTGGGCGGCCCGCGTCTGCTGGAGATGCTGGAGCTCGACGTTCCGAAGCCCCTGACGGGGCTCCGTGAGGACGCCCACGAGAAGGGACACAGCGTGGTCTATTTGGTCCAGGAGAAACAGGTGGCGGCCGCCTTCGCTCTGGCCGACGTCATCCGGCCGGAGAGCAAAGAAGTGGTCGACCGCCTCCACGACATGGGCATCGAGGTCGCCATGCTGACCGGCGACAGCGAACCAGTGGCGCGGACCGTCGCCCACGAGTTGGGTATCGATCACTACTTCGCCGAGGTTTTGCCGGAGCACAAGGATCAGAAAGTAAAACAGCTGCAGGACGAGGGGAAGCGCGTGGCCATGGTCGGCGACGGCGTAAATGACGCCCCGGCGCTGACCCGGGCCGACGTGGGCATCGCTATCGGCAGCGGCACCGACGTGGCCGTGGAGTCGGCGGGCATCATCCTGGTCAAGAGCAACCCGATGGACGTGGTCAACATCGTCGAGTTGAGCCGGGCTACGTACCGCAAGATGATCCAGAATCTGTGGTGGGCCGCTGGCTACAACATCATCGCTCTCCCGCTGGCCGCCGGCGTGCTGGCGCCGCTGGGCATCCTGCTATCGCCGGCAGTGGGGGCGCTGCTGATGTCATTGAGCACGGTCATCGTGGCCATCAACGCGCAGTTACTGCGCCGAGTGGAGCTAAGCGGCTGAATAGTTGGGCAGCGATCGCGAATGGAGGTGAATACGATGAGCAGGAAGAACGTTCTTTGGACAATCCTTCTGGCCGCCATTGTCGTTCTACTCGGCGTTGGGGTCTTCTTTCTGGGTCGTGCTTTGAGAGAGACGGCTGAGTCCGCCACACAGCGTCCCCCTGACTACAGCCTGGGTCCCGGGGGGTTCGGCATGGTTGGCGGTGGGACGGACTACGTCCAGAACTTCTCCACCGTGGAGTCTGTGCCCACCTAGCAACTGATAGCCGAAATCCGGGAGTATCTGGATCAGCAAGGTAACGCAGACCTGGCCCTGGCAAGCTTACGAGAGTTCACATTTGCTTATCGGGCAGAGGTGATCGAGCGCAGCACCGGTCGTCACGCCTTCGGCCTGATGGTGGGCAAGGGCCAAGCTCGGATA
>JAWOAO010000219.1:0-4264 GCA_046498485.1 Marinobacter sp.
ATCTACGTCGCGAATGCGCCAGGCCACGTAAGAATCGACATCCAACGGCTTCTTCTCGACCGTCAGATACTGACGCGAAGGAAGATCCATGGTCAGAACCCGGATATCAAACTCCCGAATCTGATCGATGACCGGTGCTTTGAAGTGCAAGCCCGCCTGAATGTCAGTCTGAACCAGCTCACCAAAGCGCAGCTTCACGCCACGATGGGTTTCCGGAATGATATACACGGTTGACAGTACCAGCAGGACAACAATCAGAGCGCCTGCCAGGCCCACTATCGCTTTGGGTCCCATATTATCTGCTCCTCCGAATGTTGGTGTCCTGACGTGTACGCAACTCCTGCAGAACCTCATCGGCCAGGGCGCCGATCTCTGGCTGGCCAGTGCTGCTACCAGACGATCCGGAACCGCCGGTTGCACCACGGGTGCCTTGCATCAGCCGGTCAAGCGGCAGATACATCATGTTGCTGCTGCTTTCGGTATCAATAAAGATTTTGCTGCTGTTGGCCAGCACCTCTTCAATGGTCTGGATGTACATGCGCTCACGGGTAACCTCGGGGGACATTTGGTAGACCTCCAACAGCTGGCTGAAACGAGAACTTTCACCACGAGCACGCTCAACCACTTGAGTCAGGTAGCCGTTGGCCTCCTCGATCATGCGCTGAGCCTGACCACGAGCTTCCGGTACGATCCGGTTGCGGTAGGTTTCGGCTTCTTCTTTCAGGCGCTGCTCGTCCTCACGGGCCCGCTGGACCTCACGGAACGCGTCCTGCACGGCCGGTGGCGGCTGGGTACTTTCGACGTTCACCCGAACGATGTCGAGGCCGGTGCCATAGTCGCGCAAGAAGCTCTGCAAACGTTGCTCAACCCTAACCCCGAGTTCGGCACGGCCTTCGGTCAGCACTTCATCCAGGGATGAACTGCCCACTTCATGACGCAGCGCACTGTCGGTGGCGAAAGCAAGGGCTTGGTTGGAATCCCGAACATTCAATACATAAGCTTCGGCATCACCCACCCGGTACTGGACCTGCAACTCCACCGTCACCAGATTTTCATCCATGGTCAGCATCTGGCCGCTGGACTGCGCGGTGCGAACGTTGGTCACACCAACCTTGAACACGCTGTCAATCAAAGGCACCTTGAAACGCAGGCCCGGATCCTCGGTGGTACTGTACTCGCCGAAGCGCAGAACAACCGCACGTTCCTGCGCGTTTACGGTGTAGAACGATTGCACCACCACGTAACCAATCACAAGGATGGCGGCGATCGCGAGAATGGCACCAAAGCCACCGGCACTGCCGCCAGAGCTTCCGCCACCCGATTTACCGGATTTGCCGCCTTTACCACCCAGCATCCGGTTCAGCTTGTCCAGCCCCTTTTTCAGGGCCTCGTCCAGATCTGGTGGCCCCTGATCATTACCGCGACGACCACCACCGGTTCCCCAGGGGTCGTTATCGTTGCGGTTTCCACCCGGTTCATTCCAGGCCATAATTCTCTCCGTTCATCTATTATCGAATGGCTGCAAATACTAGGGATTTATCAAGGCCCCGGCAACAGTTTGAAGTATTCAGGCTGATCTATCTTCCAATCGGACCGACCCAGCACTTATTCCGGCACGACTGAGCAACTGTAACCAGTCACGATTTTGCAGTCGCACCTCCAACACTGAATCACCGGATTCCCTGTGCTCTTCAGTCAGCACCGATCCGGCTTCGTGCAGTAACGCCCTTAGCTTGCCCTCTTCCGGCCCGAGCAGCACGAAGTGATGCACCACGTCTTCGGCCAGGCGTTCAACAACAGCATCGAACAACAGATCCAGCCCCTGCCCGGTCACCGCCGATACCCAGACACGCACCGGAACACCTTCTTCGTTGCGATCGATGCGCGGTTCGAACTCATCCAGCAGGTCAATCTTGTTAAACACCTGCAGCATGGGGATTTCGTCTGCGCCGATTTCCGCGAGTACGCTCTCCACTTGCCCGATGTTGTCGTCCCGGCGGCCATCATGACTGTCAATCACATGCAACAACAGGGTTGCCTGCGTCGTTTCCTCAAGGGTCGCCCTGAACGCCTCTACCAGTTTATGCGGCAAGTGCCGGATGAAACCGACCGTGTCCGCCACTATGACCGGCCCGATGTCCGGAAGTTCTAGCCGTCGCAAGGTCGGATCCAGCGTGGCAAACAACTGGTCAGCAGTATATACGCTGGCCGTGGTAATTCGGTTGAACAACGTCGATTTGCCGGCGTTGGTGTAGCCCACCAGTGACAAGGTGGGAATGTCCGCACGCTTGCGCGCCCGACGCCCCTGATCACGCTGTCTTCGAACCTTTTCAAGACGCTTGTTGATCGACTTTATACGCTCCCGGAGCAACCGGCGATCGGTCTCAAGCTGGGTTTCGCCCGGGCCACGCAGGCCAATACCGCCTTTCTGGCGCTCAAGGTGAGTCCAGCCACGAATCAGCCGGGTGGACATGTGCTCCAGTTGCGCGAGCTCTACCTGCAGCTTGCCCTCGTGGGTTCGGGCGCGCTGAGCAAAAATATCGAGAATAACCCCGGTGCGGTCCAGAACCCGGCACTGGAGCTCCCGTTCAATATTTCGCTCCTGGCTTGGCTTCAGGGCGTGATTGAACAGAACCACATCGGCTTCGTAGGCGGCCACGGCATCCCGGATCTCCTCAAGCTTACCGTCACCCACGAATAATTTCGGGCTCGGCTGCTTGCGCGTGCCGGTCACCATGGTCATCGGCTCAACACCTGCCGACGTCACCAGCTCCCTGAACTCACCGGGATCTTCAGTGTCATCGTGGGCGCTAAATTCTATGTGGACGAGAATCGCCCGTTCTCCAACGTCAGGACGTTCAAACAAAATAGTTCAAGCTCCATAAAAACAAACACCCGCGACCAATCGAGCTCTTAGGCTGTCCTGGAACGCGGGTGTAGAAACCGGAATCTGCAAAGATCAGTCTTCAGACTCACCCTCAGCAGGGTTCTGCGGCGGCAGGCGCACATTGCGCGCGGGCACCACAGTCGAAATCGCGTGTTTGTAGACCATCTGGCTGACGGTGTTCTTCAGCAGAATGACAAACTGGTCAAAGGATTCAATCTGACCCTGCAGCTTGATGCCGTTGACCAAAAAGATGGAAACCGGAATGCGTTCCTTGCGCAGTGCATTGAGGTAAGGGTCTTGTAAAGAGTGCCCTTTTGACATGTGTTTTCTCCTGTTTATGAGTAAATGCAGATCGTCATTTTTCTGAATTAAACGCGGTGTGAAGCCCTGATTTTCTCAAAGTTTCCAGCACCACTTGCGAATCACCGTTATTCAGCCAGTGCACATCCGGCCATTTTCGTAACCAGGTAAGCTGCCGCTTGGCCAATTGCCGGGTGGCAGCCACACCCCTGCTGACGAACGTCTTATCATCACAACCACCCGAAAGATGATCCCAGGCCTGTCGATAACCAACGCAACGCATCGATGGCAGGTCGGTATGGAGATCACCCCGATCCATCAGGGCTTGCACTTCATGCAGCAAGCCTGATGCAAGCATAGCCTGAAAGCGGCGCTGTATCCGTTGATGAAGCTCGGAACGCTCGGTTGGCGCCAAGGCAAACTGATAAATAGTATACGGCAGGCTCGGGCTTTCGTCTGCCTGCCAACGCGTAAAATAGGTGTAATCCTCAACCCCTGACCGGTTGTCGGGCGCGGAAGTTCCTGATGGCGAGCGCCAGAGGTCCGAGATCGGCTTTCCGGTCAGGCGAATCACCTCAAGTGCCCGCATCAGACGCTGGCGGTTGTTGGGGTGAATCAACCTGGCCGCCACCGGATCACGGGCCGTCAATTCACGGTGCAAGTGCTCCCAGCCCTGTGCCGCCGCTTCCCGCTCAAGTTGTGCCCGCAACGCAGGATTGGCCGAGGGCAAATCCGACATGCCGTGCAGCAGTGCCTTGAAGTACATCATGGTGCCGCCGACCAGCAGGGGAATGCGGCCACGGCCGGAAATCTCGGCCATTTCGGCCAGAGCATCGCGGCGAAAATCGGCGGCGGAATAGGTGTCGGCGGGGTCGCAGATATTGATTAACCGGTGTGGTGCTGCCGCCAGCTCATCAGCGCTGGGTTTGGCGGTCCCGATGTCCATGCCACGGTAAATCATCGCGGAATCGACGCTGATGATGTCACAGGGCAAGCGCCGGCACAGCTCCATGGCAAGATCGGTCTTGCCAGAGGCGGTCGGCCCCATCAGGAAAATGGCCGGAGGCAGGGGCGCTG
>JAWOAO010000399.1:0-3970 GCA_046498485.1 Marinobacter sp.
GCCTCCCACAGTCGGTTTATCCTCAATGATTGCAACCCGCTTGCCACTTTTGGTTGCATTCATCGCAGGGCCTTCCGGTGAAGGTGCTGCGATGAATTCAGCAGTACCGGACAAGATCATGACATGGCAGATGGTTCAACCCACTGCCAAGGATAAGGAAACCGGGGACATCATACCCGGAAAACTGGAGAAGAAGGAGCTTCCCGTGCCGGATCTCCAGGCCGGAGAGGTCCTCGTTGAGGTAGCCGGCTGCGGCGTTTGCCACACCGACCTCGGCTTCTTTTACGACATGGTCCCCACCGTGAACAAGCCTCCGCTCACGCTCGGGCACGAGATCTCCGGCGTGGTCGTGGCGGGCGACGAGGAATGGGTCGGCAAAGAGGTGCTCATTCCTGCAGTCATGCCCTGCAGGCGTTGTTACCTGTGCAAGACGCGCCGGGGGAACCGGTGCCTCAACCAGAAGATGCCGGGGAACAGCCTGGGGATTTACGGCGGCTTTTCCAGCCACATTCCCGTACCCAGTATTGACCTCTGCGAGATCCGCAACCGCGGAGACATTCCCCTGGAAAAGCTCTCCGTGGTCGCCGACGCCGCAACGACCCCGTTCCAGGCGGCCAGGCGGGCCGACCTCGAGCTGGGGGATAACGTGGTGGTCATCGGCATCGGCGGCGTGGGCCAGTACATGGTCCAGGAAGCCAAGGCCCTGGGCGCCGGAACGGTCGTGGCCGTCGACATCGTGGACCAACGTCTCGAGAAGATGCTCTCCTACGGGGCGGATTACGTGATCAACTCCAAGGGCAAGAGCCCCAAGGACGTCTCTGGTGAGCTCAAGGCCATTCGAAAAAAAGAGGGCCTCCCCTCCTTTGGATGGAAGATCTTCGAGGTGACCGGAAGCAAGCCGGGGCAGGAGATCGCCTTGTCCCTGGTGGGCTTCACATCCAAGCTCATCCAGGTGGGATTCGGAATGCAGAAGGTGGAGTACTCCATCAGCCGCCTCATGGCCTTTGACGCCGAGATCATCGGCACCTGGGGATGCCTGCCTGAGTATTACCCGCATACAATGGTCAACAGCTCGATTTTTTCGCTGCGAAGATGCGCTAGCACCTCATAGCCGTCCATGCCTGGCATATTCAAGTCTAAAAATAGAAGGTCTGGTGTGCTGGTGCGGATACGGGCAAGTGCCTCGCTGCCGTTACTGCAAAAGCTGACCTGGTGACGCAGTGCGGTTGGCAAAGCTCTCGCCATCTGTTTGCGAGCCATCTCGGAATCGTCGCAAATCAGGATGTCAGGTAACATATACAAACCCAGGCAAGATGAAAGTAGTTTTTTAGTATAACAGTGAAGCCTCGTATGTACACTGGCGCTACTCTAACTATATGAGAAGTGTACATATAAAAAGCCGGTGCTGTTAGGCCTGCTGGCTATAGCCGGGCGTCGGCAGTATTTTCTGTTAGAATTAACATTGTGTTATTTGCAGGAGCTTGCGGTTTTGACCCCCACATTTTACTGGCACGACTACGAAACCTTTGGCGTGGATCCATTGCACGACCGGCCCTGTCAGTTTGCAGGTGTTCGCACTGACAGCGAGCTGAATATTATTGAAGAGCCTTTGGTGATTTTCTGCCGACCCGCGGATGATTATCTGCCGGCCCCGGAAGCTTGTCTGATTACGGGAATAACGCCGCAGCAAGCCATGCAGGAAGGCTACCCCGAGGCCGAATTCATTACTATGATCAACCGCGCATTTAGTCAGCCCGGCACCTGTGTCGTGGGCTATAACAGTTTGCGCTTTGATGATGAAGTAACCCGTAATACCCTTTATCGCAACCTGCGTGACCCTTACGCTCGGGAATGGCAGAACGGCAACTCACGGTGGGATCTGATTGATGTAGTGCGCCTGGCGTACACGCTACGGCCAGAGGGTATAGAGTGGCCGCTAAAACCTGACGGTAGCCCAAGTTTTCGCCTGGAGGATCTGGCCCGGGCGAATGGTCTTGAGCACGGCCGGGCCCACGACGCCATGTCTGATGTAACCGCAACGCTTGCACTGGCACGCTTAATCAGGGAGCGCCAGCCCCGGTTGTTTGAATTTGCGCTGGCCAACAAATCGAAGCAGGCAGCCCGCAAAATGCTGGATACCGCCACCCGAAAGCCGGTTTTTCACGTGTCTGGAAAGTACCCGGCCAGCCAGGGCAGTTGCGCATTGGTGGCTCCCGTTGCCGAGCACGCCAGCAACAAAAATCAGGTGATTGTGTATGATTTGCGTGAAAACCCTGTCGAACTGATTAATGCCAGCGTTGAGCAGATTCGCGAGCGGGTTTTTACCGCGCAGTCTGAGCTTCCGGAAGGCGTTCGCCGATTCCCGCTGAAGGCGATTCAGTTGAATAAGTGTCCGGTATTGGCGCCAGCGACCATGCTGGCAACGCTCTCACCAGAGCACTTGCAACGGCTGGACCTGGATGGTGAGAAAATGCGCCGCCACCTGGCCACTCTGCGGCAGGCTGGGCCAGATTTTCCGCAGCGCGTTGCCGCGGCCTTCGATCGCGATTACGCCACCCAGCTGAAGGACCCAGACGAGCAGATTTATGCGGGCGGTTTTCTCAGCCCAAGTGACCGTGCGCAATTGGATCGTGCGGTGGCAACAGCACCGCAGCAGCTTGCTGAAAGTGAATTCCAGTTTACCGACGAGCGCCTGCCCGAAATGCTGTTTCGTTATCGTGCCCGTAATTATCCGGACACCCTGGATGGCGAGGAAATGGAGCGCTGGGAGCAGTTTCGCGAGCAAAGATTGACCCAGCCTGCGAAAGGTTGGTTGTCACTTGCGCAGTACGGTGCGGAACTCCAGCGCCTTATGGCTCAACCAGACATAACCCCGCAGCAGCGTCACATTCTTGAAGAGCTGCATCTGTATGGTGAAGCGATTTCGCCTTACCTTTAAGCGCAACAGGCAATACACGCAAAACACAACGGGCCTTGATGGCCCGTTGTGTTTTTTGAATCACCCCGCCAAAGGTGTGTGGTGATTAGCGCCGACGCTGAAAATACACGCTCAGCTGCTGGCCCAACAGGCTTTGAACGTGATTGCCGGTAGTTTCCTCACGAATTTGCTGCTGCACCGGGCCTGTGGCCAGGCTGTGACCGTCTTCGTCGCGGGCCTTGACCAGCTTCCACTGCACTTCGTTACTGACCATAGCCAGCACCGATTTTAGCTGCTGCTTGCTCTGGGGGCGGAACCAGCGGTCGTGACAACCGCCCAGACTGTAGAAGTTTTCATCTTGCAGCAGGCTCTGCCACATGTCGCCTGTGCGATTATTCAGCACCATGCGCCGCAGTTGCTGCAAGGTGTTGCGACGGGGCTCCAGGCTGTGCTCGCTGATCAGCCGGCGTATCTGCTTGTCACCACGGGTTTGCTCGGCCATATCGGTGTGCAGGTGGACGACTGCGCCAGAGGCCGCAACCCGGTCCACCAGGTTGGCCAGCGACAGATCGGCCATTGCCGGCGAAGGCAGGCGGCCGATTTCAACCCAGTGCACCTGGTGGCCGTCGGTAATAAAGCGCTGCGCCAGCGACCATGGCCAGAACACAATGTTATCAATATTCATTGCTTCGGCCATGGCGCTGCCGCGGGCCACATTTGCCAGAGATTCGTCCACCGCGATGACTTCTACATCGCTTAAATAACGCGCCAGTTCTAGCGCTCGCTGGCCGCTTTGACAGCCACATACCATCAGCCGCAAAGTGGCGGGAAGTTGCTCGACAGACAGGCCTAATTCATTGGCCATCAGCGCCCGCAGGCTGGTCTCAGTGTTGTTGCTGAGCTCTGCCCAGGCTGGCCAGGCTTGGGGCGTGTCGTCGCGGAACCTAAAAGGTTGAGAGAGCAGGGATACTGGAACGGGCCGGGCGTTCGGGCGGTATGGGAGGAGCATCTTCGGGGACGGGAGGATTACAGCTTTCAGCTCTGGGGAATACT
>JAWOAO010000373.1:0-2626 GCA_046498485.1 Marinobacter sp.
CCAAGGTAACGGCGGAGCGGCTGGGGTACGGTCAGGTTGTCGCTCAGCGGACGGAGGTAGGGTATCGCTACCTTATCCGGTCTTTCGATGGCGATGTGCTCAGCCTCCGCCTGGAGCAAACCTACCGGGACATGGCTCAGGCCGTGGCCTTGGTGATTCGTTGGCACCTCGAAACCACGACGCCCGATCAGCGGGTTGATGCCATCAAACAGCTGGCTGAGGCGTTGCGGGTGGGTATTCAGCCCGTTCAGAACCTCGACCGTTTACCGGATCAGGCGGTGCTTGAGCGTGTTGCAGATAGCGGCCTGGTGGTGTTCGGTGAGCAGGACGGGCAGCAAGCTCAGGTTCTGCTCAGGTTGTCTGAGGGCGATCTGGTTGTCGTCAGCATGCCGTCTCCCTTCAACCCCTGGGCCTGGCCCGTGGTCGCCTTGCTGATGGTTGTGGTTGGCTCGGTGCTGGCGGTTGCCCTTTTTCTTGCGATCCGGTTTGTTGACGGCCATCTGCGCAAAGTCGAATCCGTGGCGTTGCGCATCGCCCGCGGGGAAATGGGCGCCAGGGTAGAGTCTGAAGCGGGTACTCTGGTGTCGCGTCTTGCCGCCTCCTTCAACGGCATGGCAAAGCATATTCAGCGGCTGGTTCAGGTGCAGCGGGAGATGATTCATGCGGTGTCACACGAGCTACGCACGCCCGTTGCCCGCATCCGTTTTGGTGTTCAGATGATTGAGTCCGGAAACAGTCCCGAGGTGCTCGCCAGGCAACTTGACGGTATCGATGGCGACATCCAGGAGCTTGATGAACTGATTGATGAAATCCTCACCTACGCCCGGCTGGAACAAGGTGGCCCGGTATTCAGTCTGCGGCAGGAATCGGTGACAGACATCGTTCGGCAGGTGGTGTCCGAACAGCAGATCATCCGGCCCGGTATCCAGATTGAGTGCCGGATTGATGACAGCTCTGAACGCTGGGCTCTGGCCGACGTCGAACCCCGATACATTCACCGGGCCATTCAGAATCTGGTGGGTAACGCTGCCCGTTATGCGGCTGGGCGTGTTGTGGTGAACTGCTATCTGGATGAGGATAACTGCCGGATCGATGTTGAGGACGATGGCTCGGGCATTCCCGAGCAAGACTGGGAAAAAGTGTTTACTGCCTTTGCCCGGCTCGACGATAGCCGGACCAGAACGTCCGGCGGATACGGGCTTGGGCTGTCTATTGTCAGGCGCATTCTGTACTGGCATGGCGGGCAAGCATTTGTCGGGCGCAGCGACGAACTGGCTGGTGCCCGATTCAGCCTGGTTTGGCCCAGGCGCAGGCCGGCAGAGTCGGTTTTGTGAGCCATTAGCTGCGGCCTCACCAGATGTAACAAAGCGCTACAGAATATCTACTGAAAAAAACGGGCCACCGGTAGAAAATCAATCTTGTAAGGGATGACTTTGGGGTTGTGATTCTTACCAACTTTCCTTGTTTCATTCGTCATTTAAGGGCCGGATTTATCCGGCCCTTTTTTTTTACTTCGAAAAATTCATTTCACCTGCGGTTATTCACATCCGGAACCGGTTTGTACTGGTAGACTCGTCTGAAAAAACAGGAGAGTTGCATGCCCCCCTATTTGCTCGCCATTGACCAGGGCACCACCAGCTCCCGGGCCATTGTGTTTGATTCCCAAGGTGCCCAGGTCGCTGTTGCTCAGCAGGAATTTCACCAGTATTTCCCGAAAGATGGCTGGGTTGAACATGATGCCCTGGAGATTTGGGACAGCACCTTGGCGGTGTGTCGTGGCGCTCTGGAGAAAGCCGGTATCAGGGCCACTGAGCTGGCGGGTATTGGCATAACCAATCAGCGGGAAACCACCATCATCTGGGACCGGGCAACCGGTCACCCCATTCATCACGCGATCGTCTGGCAGGATCGTCGTACCGCGTCCGTCTGCACCAAGCTGAAATCCGACGGTCATGAGAGTCTGGTGGTCGAGCGTACCGGTTTGTTGATAGATCCCTATTTTTCCGCCACCAAGGTCGCCTGGCTGCTGGACAATGTTGACGGTGCCCGGCTGCGTGCAGACGCCGGTGAACTGGCCTTTGGCACCGTCGATAGCTGGTTGCTGTGGAACCTGACCAAAGGCGAATCGCATTTTACCGATGCCACCAATGCCTCTCGTACCGCGCTATTTAATATTCATACCCAGGACTGGGACGACGATTTGCTGGCACTGTTCCGGGTGCCCAAAGCCCTGCTGCCCGGCGTGCTGGACAGCGCCGATGACTACGGGGCGACGGCCGCAGAATGGCTTGGGGGGCCGGTCAAGGTGGCCGGTATTGCCGGGGATCAGCATGCAGCGCTGATTGGCCAGGCCTGTTTTGAGCCGGGAATGGCAAAGAGCACGTACGGAACCGGCTGCTTTTTGATGCTGAACACCGGCGAGAAAGCGTTGCGCTCGGAGAATCGGTTGCTGACAACCATGGCCTATCGCCTCAATGGCAAGCCCTGCTATGCCATGGAGGGCAGCATATTTGTTGCCGGTGCCGCCATGCAGTGGCCTCGGCGGTCGGCGCCTCCACCTGCTCCGTCGGCACGTCCTGCCCAGCGTGATGCCGATCGCCCTGTCGCAGTTCGTGCTGGCCGTCTC
>JAWOAO010000374.1:0-2901 GCA_046498485.1 Marinobacter sp.
GGATTCGGCAATTTTCCGGACAGTATCCAGGTGTGGGTTGTTTTCGAAGCCGTCTTCATTAACGTTGGCAATGTACATGGTGGGCTTGACGGTGAGCAGACACAGCTCACGGACCAGCGCCATCTGGTCGTTATCCAGGTTCATGCTGCGCACCGGCGTGCCTTCGTTGAGTACCGGCAACAGCTTCTCGAACATCTCCAGCTGGGCCTTGGCGTCTTTGTCGCCACCCTTGGCGATGCGCTGGACTCGTTTGATGGCCTTTTCCACGGTGTCCAGATCGGCCAGGGCCAGCTCGGTATTGATTACTTCAATGTCGGAGGCCGGATCGATTTTGTTGGCGACGTGAATGACGTTACTGTCTTCAAAGCAACGCACCACGTGGGCGATGGCGTCGGTCTGGCGGATGTTGGCCAGAAACTGGTTGCCCAGGCCTTCACCCTTGGAGGCGCCAGCCACCAGGCCCGCGATGTCGACGAATTCCATGGTGGTGGGTACAACGCGTTGGGGCTTTACGATCTCAGCCAGCCTGGTCAGGCGCGGATCGGGCATGGGAACGACGCCGGCGTTAGGCTCAATGGTGCAGAAGGGAAAGTTTTCCGCGCCGATGCCGGCTTGGGTCAATGCGTTGAACAGGGTGGATTTGCCGACGTTGGGAAGGCCGACGATGCCGCAGTTAAATCCCATGGAATGCCTCTGCTGGTGCAAAAATTTGGGCAAATTATACCGGTGTATTGGTACCGGTGCGAGTAAGGGGTTGTGTCTTGCTCAGCCCGCAGGCTTGAAGCTGTGCAGGCGGTTCATCGCGGCGGCGAGTTTGCCGCTGGCGGCATCGGGCAGTACCCGCAGGATCTCATCGGTTACCGCGTTCAGTTCTTCGGTTTCCTGTTTGCCGAGGCGGCCGAGCACATAGCCGGTGACCTTGCGGCTATCGCCAGGATGGCCGATGCCAATGCGAAGTCGCTGGAAGTCATTGCTGCCCAGGTGGGCAATGGTGTCACGCAAACCATTATGGCCGCCGTGTCCGCCGCCTTTTTTAAGCTTGGCGGTGCCAGGGGGCAGGTCGAGTTCGTCGTGGGCAACCAGAATCTGTTCGGGAGAGATTTTAAAGAAATCCGCCAGTGCCTTGATGGCCAGGCCGCTGCGGTTCATGAACGTGCTGGGATTGAGCAGATGCAGGTCAAGACCCTGCCATTGGATGCGGGCATAAAGCCCGTGATATTTCTTTTCGGGACGGAGCGTCTGGCCCGCGCTGCGGGCCAGAGCTTGGACGAACAGGGCGCCTGCGTTGTGGCGGGTATGCTCGTAGTCGGCGCCGGGATTGCCCAGACCAACCACCATGACAATATCCTGTGCCATACGCCTGCATCCCTCTCCATCACTCCAGGAGTACTTACTCCTTGTCTTCGCCTTCTTCGCCTTCTTCGGCGTCATCAAGCTTGGCACCGCGCGGCTTATGGATAGCCACCACAGGCAGGTCGTAATCTTCGCCCTGAATCAGCGCGGCAATCTTGACGCCTTTTGGCAGGCTCAGGTCGCTCAGGTGAACTACCTGGTCCATTTCGACCGTGGCCATATCCACTTCGAGGAACTCGGGCAGGTTTTGCGGCAGACAGATCACTTCTACTTCGTTGATCTGGTGGTTGGCGACGCCGCCCTGAAGCTTGATGGCCGGTGCTGTGTCTTCGTTGAGGAAGTGCAGCGGCACGTTAACGTGGATTTCGTGGTCCTTGTCAACGCGCAGGAAGTCGGCGTGGGTCAGCAGCGGCTTGTACGGGTGACGCTGCAGGTCTTTCAGAATCACGCTCTCTTTCTTGCCATCGATTTCGATGGTCAGAATGTGCGAGAAGAAAGCTTCGTTCTCCAGAGCTTTTTTCAGCTCGTTGTGCCAGATGGAGACGGAGATGGCACCTTTGTCACCGCCATAGACGATGGCCGGGATCTTCCGTTCCTCACGACGCAGGCGGCGGCTCGCACTTCTCCCCTGAACGTCGCGAGGAAATGCTTCAATTACAAATTCCTGGGACATGGTATGTACCTCAATCGTCATCTGAACTGCCCGCGACCAGGCGTTTGAACAGATGATGTTTTTCGAATAGCCTCAGAACAATTTCTTCGGCTGACTAAAAGAGTCGGGAGCCTTGCAGGGCTCCCGACTCGGATACTGATACAGCGTATTAGTAACCTGCTGTTCTGTCTGCTTGTTTCCGGTTATTCCGGATCAGACATTCTCGAACATGGCGCTGATGGATTCTTCATTGCTGACGCGGCGAATGGATTCCGCGAGCAGGCCAGCCATGCTGAGGACGCGGATTCTATCACAATTCTTCGCTTTGTCATTCAGCGGGATGGTGTCGCAGACGATCAGTTCGTCCAGCTCGGAGGCATTGATATTATCGATGGCCGGGCCCGACAGTACCGGGTGGGTGATGTAGGCCACAACCCGCGCTGCGCCATGCTCTTTGAGCGCTTTGGCGGCTTTGCACAGGGTGCCGGCAGTATCAATAATGTCGTCCACCAGGATGCAGGTCTTGTCTTTCACATCACCGATGATGTGCATCACCTGAGATACGTTGGCCTTCGGCCGCCGTTTGTCGATAATCGCCAGGTCGGCGTCGTCCAGTCGTTTGGCGACGGCCCGGGCGCGCACAACGCCGCCCACATCAGGAGATACAACCACAAAGTTTTCGAAGCGCTGCTTCTCGATGTCTTCGAGCATGACCGGTGTGGCGTAGATGTTGTCTACCGGGATATCAAAGAAGCCTTGAATCTGGTCTGCGTGCAGATCGAGGGTCAGCACACGATCCACGCCGATGCTGGAGATCATGTCGGCCACAACCTTGGCGCTGATGGCTACCCGCATTGAGCGAACGCGACGATCCTGGCGGGCGTATCCGTAATAGG
>JAWOAO010000396.1:0-4423 GCA_046498485.1 Marinobacter sp.
TTACCTGCACCGAAGTGGTTGAGCATCTGCATCGCCCGGCCGAGGTGTTCCGGCAGCTTGATGCTCTTCTCAAGCCGGGTGGCTGGCTGGCGATCATGACCTGTTTTCAGACCGACGATGACCGCTTTGATCACTGGCATTATCGGCGTGATCCGACCCACGTGGTGTTCTATCGCGAGCAAACCTTTGCCTGGCTGGCGGACCATTATGGTTGGCGTCTGGAAATTCCCCGCAAGGATGTGGTGCTAGTGCAGAAAGTGCAGAAAGTGCAGAAAGTCGCCGGGTAACGCTAGGGGTCGGTGCGGCTGGGGCATGCGGGCAACTCAGGGCACTCGCTGCTCACTGCGCCGGCTGGATGGGTTAGCGGGTGATTTGCCTCGCCAAAACGTTCAGGGTTCAGCTGCGCGGCACAGGCCAGGGCTGCGCGTGCCTGTTTCGGGCAGGACGAGGCGCCCAGCGCGTAGGCCAGATTGTTCCAGCCTTCCGGAAAGTCTGGAAAGCGGTTAACCACTGTCAGGAAATGGGAAACTGCCGTGCCGGGTTTGCGTTGATCGTAAGCCAGATTGCCCTGGGCCATGATCGGTGCTGGTTGGTCTGGCCAGCGCTGTTCGGCGGTTTCATAAGCGCGCTGCGCCGCCAGGGTATGACCGGTGCTTTCCAGGTCGTGAGCTGCCCGCAGGAAGGGCAGTGTCTTGGCCGTTGCCGGGAGTTCGTCGGGGGGCAGGATAACCAGCGCCCAACGGTTGGAGCGATCCCAGGTGGCATGGAATACCTTATAAGGCGTTTCATAATGCTGGCGGGTATCGGTATTCAGAATCAGGGTTTGTTCGTGACGGTCGAATCCCATGACCACCGCAAAGTGCCACTGGGGCCACCAGTTAAACCGCAGGTTCTGCATTACCAGCACAGGATTGCCTGCAGCCACCTCGGCGAGCAGGCTCTCAATGTCGGGTTCGAGCAGGTAGGCCACCATGTTGTGGGATCGCGCGGCGGCAACCAGTTCCACCTGCAGTGAACCTTGTCGCCCTGGCAGGTACACCAGTTCTTTCAGTATCTCGGGATCGGTTGTCAGGCCCTGGGTATTGAGCATGGTGGCCAGCGAAGCCGGGCCACACTGATACTTTGTCTGGGGATAGAAAGGTACGTCGTGCAATAGCTGCCGGGTCGGCTCAGCCGTTTGAGCCTGATCCGGCCAGGGTGGCGTGCTTGCGCACCCTGCCAGCAGCAGCAGCCCCAGAAGGGCTGCCCACCTGCTGGCCAGGGCCGTCTTTGTGAACAAGGTTGCTAGTGTCAACGAAGACACTTGACGAAGGGGAACACGTTCGTGGCACACAGCATGTCGGTGATGATGAACACCAGCAAGAACAGGACAATAATACCGACCACACCTTCACCGGTGGGGGCTTGTGCCAGCTGTTGCTCGAAGTCCGCCAGCTCCGCGGGTGTCAGGTTCTGGATACGCTCGGCGACCTGGTCTTCGCTGACGCCCAGTTGCGCGAGTTTGTCTTTTACTTCCTGGGTTTCCAGCATGCCCAGCAGCTGTTGCCGATCCAGATCAACCTGTTGCTGCTGGATCAACTCTCCGGTGCCAACCATGCCAGCGTGTGCGGAGACCGATACGGTGGTGGCGAAAGCGAGCAAGATGGCCATAGCCAGAGAAAACTGCTTAAGGTGACGTCTGATGCCGTTCATATCCTGTTCCTTGTTTATTTGTTTCAGGGCGTGAGTGTCAGAAGGTAGACAGTCCGGTCGCTTCCATAATCCGGTATTGCCAATACCTGAGTCGGGAGGGATCAGCCCAGGCTGAGTAGGGCAAGCTCAGCGTTTGGTCATCGCCCGGACCAGTGTACCAGTATTGGTTGAACAGCATCGTTACTTTGCGTGCGACGGGGCTGTCGGCCGGGGTTCTCAGCCAGACGTTGGTTTCCAGGTTCAGATCGTCCAGGTTGCGGCGGGTGAAATTGGCAGAACCGAGCAAGATTTCCTGCTGGCTATCTTGCGTGGTGTAGATGACCAGTTTGCTGTGGCACTGCTCGCCCTGGGTGTTACACCAGCGAATCGGTATGCCGGCCTGGTGCAGTTCGTGGGCGACCGGACGGTTGGGAATGCCGGTTTTCTCGTGACCGAAGGCGTCTTTATTGGCATCGAGTAACAGGCGAACTGCCACGCCACGCTGGTGTGCGGCCAGCAGTGCCTTGATGATCGGGCGATGTGACAGGTAGAACATCGCCACAGCCAGGGCCTCGCCGGGCTGGCTGCGCTCAATCATATCCAGCGCGGCGTCACGGATAGCCGATTCGGTCAGCACCTTCACGGTGCCGGTAGCATCATCGCCAACGGCGGGGTGTTCGGCAATCGTCGTTAACCATCGATCCAGAGTGGTGGTATCGGCGCCAGACATTCGCACAACCGCCTGTTCACTGATGACCACATCCAGCACGGCCGGCCCGCTGAAGGCGAGGCCAATGTTGCTGTGCCGGCTGCTGCCGTCGTGGGGATTGGCGGAGGTGATAATGGCGCGAAACCCTTGTCCGTCATCGGTCACTACGAGCTTGCGGTGATTGGCCTTGAAGTTGGGTAATGCCAGATAGCTGCGAATCGTCGCCGGCTCGGTGCCCAGTGCATTCGGCAGCCAGCCGCCATCGGCATTGTTGCCAAACCACTGGCAACACAAGCGCCACAACGAGGACCAGGCCGGGTTGCTGTCACGAAGCGGGTCCAGGCGGGTGATCACCACCTCGATGCCGGCGTTGGAAAGGGCCTCGAAAGCCGGCGAGCGGGTGCCGCCGTAAAAGGTGTTCAGGGGGTCTGAAATCACCACAATGTCGATGTCGGGCCGAGCGGCTTTGCGCTCCAGCAGCGCCTGGGTAAGCTGATCAGCCAGTGGCCGCAGGCCCGCGTCTTCAGGCCCGGTGCTGTTGTACAGGAACATGTCGACCAGGATGAAGGTTTGCGCCTGGGAAATCAGCCGGAAAATTTCGTCAAAGATCTCGTGATCCAGCACCGTGGCGCCATCGCGGCTGTGACGGGTGACGTCCGCCAGCAACTCGGGAGCGAGCAACGGCGCGGCGTCGCCCTGGTGCCGGATGCCAGCGGGCAGCGGCTTGAAGGAATGCCACAGGCCAATGCCGGTCAGTACCAGGAGCAATGCCAGGGCGAATAACTTCATGGTCATGGCCGCTACTTCTGCGGGAGCTCAGCGTTGTGGAAGACGTTTTGCACGTCATCCAGATCGTTCAGCATGTCGAGAAATTTCTCGAACATCGGGATGTCGTCGCCTTCGACCACGGTGGTGGTTTTAGGCAAGAACTGGATCTCGTCGACTTCGAACTCGATACCTTCGAACGCCGCTTCCAGGGCCTGCTTGGCTTTAGCGTACTCGGTGTGCGGTGCAAAAACAGTGATGTTGCCGTCTTCGGTCTCAATGTCGGTGACGTCTACATCGGCGTCCATCAAGGCTTCAAGAACCACTTCTTCATCCTGGCCGGAGAACACAAAGATGGCACAGTGATCGAACATGTGGGCGACAACGCCGGGGGTGCCGATCTTGCACTTGGTTTTGGTGAAGGCCAGGCGCACGTCACCAAAGGTACGGTTCGGGTTGTCGGTCAGGCAATCAACGATGACCATGCAGTTGCCGGGTCCGTAGCCTTCATAGCGGGCAGGAGAGTAATCTTCACCGGCACCACCTTTGGCTTTGTCGATGGCTTTGTCGATAACATGGCCGGGAACCTGGTCTTTCTTGGCGCGCTCGATCAGACCGCGAAGGCTCAGGTTGGCTTGTGGGTCTACACCGCCAGATTTGGCGCTCATGTAGATTTCCCGGCCGTATTTGCTATAGACCTTGGTTTTCGCCGCGGCCGTCTTGGCCATGGAGTCTTTGCGGTTCTGGTAGGCTCTGCCCATCTGTGGTGCCTCTCGGGTTTTCGGTAAAAGGACGGATTTTACTGAACCTGAGGGAATAGCGACAGGGTTGTTTGCAGATATAACGCCGGGATGTTTCCGCGTCCTTGCGGAATCAGGGGAATATCAGACGTATTCCACCGGCTGGCGGTAGTTGTCCTGAGAGACCAGATCGATCCCGCAATCCATGTCGCTGACCCAGTTCAGGAACCGGTCAATCATGACCGGGCCTTCAAAACGCTTGCCATGCTGCGGCACAATCATCGCCACATCCATGCCGCGAACCATGTTGGCCCACAGCCGACACACCTTTTTGGAGGCAATGTAGCGCCGGTGAAAGCCGATCATGTTGGCGATGTGCTTGTCGAATATCAACACCGTTATACTCAGGTACTATGGCTTGACGGTATCGAGCAGAAATACATTGAAGAAGTCGGGGCCATGAATATATTTTTTGTTATAAACGGCGAACTGGTTACGCCCATGCTATCCGGAAGCATCCTTGCCGGCATTACCAGAG
>JAWOAO010000426.1:0-13098 GCA_046498485.1 Marinobacter sp.
CAGCAAAAGTGATCAGTGCAATATGTGCACCCTCCAGTTTCAGACAGGGCAAACTCACCAAAACCCCTCCTGCTCCGGCAACGAAACTTCCGAAAACCATACCCAGCCAAGGCGATACACCATAATGCTGGGCGATAATACCGGAACTATATGCCCCGATGACAAAAAACGCGATCTGACCGAAAGCAAAAATACCGGCAAAACCCATCATCACATCCCAGGAAGCTGCCACCACACCCCAGATCAAGCACATAATCAGTATGTTCATTAAATATAGATCATCATGAATGAAGATTGGTAAGATTGCGACTACACCAAAGACAAATAACAATATCTTGAGATCGGTTTTACCATCGGACATTTTTATCTCCTGACACCGAACAGCCCCTGGGGCCTTATGATAAGAGTAATGATAAGTACACCAAACCATGCAAACAATATCCGTGTGAATCCGAATTGCCAGGCAACGAGGGCTTCGATTATTCCCAAAAGAAAAGCTGCAAAAAGACTGCCCATGACACTACCCATTCCACCAAGTGCCGTGATTACCCAGGCTTTGATCAGGATGTCCCAGCCTCCCAAAGGGGACACAAAATATTTGGGGCCTAAAAGCATGCCACTTGTCCCCACAAGAACTGTGGATATAGCAAAGATCATGCTGAAAATTCTGTCCTTTGCTATTCCCACTATCTGGGCACCGGTCATATCCTGGGAAACGGCTCTCACTGCTTTTCCCTGTCTTGTCTTTTGCAGAAAAAAAATCAATAAAGAGATTGCCACTATCGCGATTAAAAAAATAGCGGCATCCTGGAAAGAGATTACAACTGTACCAATTTCAATGGAACCCGTGGTTAAAGGTGGAATTTTTTTAACAAAAGAACCAAACAGGATCAGATAATAGTTGTCCATGAAAATGGCCAGGCCAAGGGTAACCAGCATTACCAGCATTTCCCAGTCACGCCTGTTCCTCAAGGGACGAATGACCCATCTTTCGGTAAGATAGCCTGAAATGTATAGCGATGGTATGAGCAATGCAAGTACCAAAAGGTAGGGAAGCTTCTGGCTGAGGAACAGCCAGGCCAAATATCCACCAAGAGTATAAAACGAACCATATGCAAAATTAAAGACCTTGCTGACGCCATAAACCAATGCCATCCCGGCAGCCATGACAGCGTAAACCGATCCGGTTGTCAGGCCACTAATTACAACATCCAGTAATTCTTGCAGCAAAATTTACACTCCTTGAATGATTATCAATCATATTTTTATTATTCATGAACGCATCCCCAAAAAAAGCTCTTTAAGGTGATCATTATCCAAAGCACTCTCTTTTCCACCATGAAAGATTATTCGTCCCTCTTCCATGAAATAAATCTTGGAGGCCATATCAAATAATTCTGAGCGGTTCTGCTCAACCAGAAGTATGGTTTTCCCCTGTTGATTGATTTCACAGATTGCTGAATTAACCGTCTGCCGCAACAGGGGAGAAAGACCGATAGTCGGCTCATCTATACATAAAAATTGTGCATCTGAAAGTATTCCCCTCCCAATGGTCAGCATTCTGGCCTGTCCACCACTTAATGTTGAAGCCGGTTGATTTTTTTTCGCCTCCAGTTCGGGAAAAAGAGAATACGTCAATTTCAGGTTGTCTTTTTCATTTTTCCTGGCATTTTCGAGATATGCGCCCATTTCAAGATTTTCAAATACGGTCATATCCGAAAACAGATGTCTATCCTCGGCTATGTATACCAGACCGGCACCAACTATCTTTTCCGTGCGCCATTTTCCGATAGCATTCCCTTTGTATGTTATATCCCCTTTTGTGCGGCGCAGAAGTCCGCATATCGTTTTCAACAGCGTACTCTTCCCATGGCCATTGGGCCCCATAAGTATTGCCAAATTCCCTTCTGGCACATCGATATCTACGCCATGCAATACCTCCAATTGTCCATAGCTTGTATGAAGATTTTTTACCTTAAGCATGGGCACGACCCAAATAACATTCGATTACCGCCTCATTGCCGACAACCTTCCTTGGTTCGTCACAACAAAGTTTTCGGCCATTTTCCAAAATCATCAATCTGTCCGAAACAGTTGTCAGAAATTTCATAAAATGTTCTATAACTAAAATAGTCACATTCATCTCTTGGTTGATCCGCTTAATTATCCGTTCTGTCAAATCAGCCTCTCTTTGATTCAGCCCGGCGATGGGTTCGTCTAACATGAGTAGTTTCGGTTGTGTGGCCAAAGTTGCCGCCAACATGGTCATTTTTTTATCCCACAGGCTAATTTCAGCGGCGCGCACGTCCCTTTTTTCAACAAGATTCAGAAAATCAAGCACCTCATCGGTGCGGTGATCATTCCTGGCTCCATCAACACTGCCAAAGAGGCAGCCGATTCTTACGTTATCTTTGACGCTCAGGGAGTCAAACAGGTGAGGCGTTTGAAGTGTTCTGGTTATCCCCAGCCTGCAGATCTGGTGTGGAACCAATTTGCTTATACGCTGGTTTTCAAAAAAAATATCTCCTTCATACTTGAAAAGACCGCTGATCAGGTTGAACAATGTTGTTTTGCCGGACCCGTTGGGCCCGGCTATTCCGTAAATTTCACCTTGTTTCACATTAAAACTGATACTGTTGACAGCCTGTATTTTCCCGAACAGTTTGGTGATTTTATTGCATTGCAATATTATATCTGCGTGTTCGCCCATTATTTACTTGATCCAACCTGGAATCTGGAAACTGTTTTGCTGATATTTTGTGTCACCTGCGTAGATTGTCACCAATCTTCCATCTTGGATCTGCATGGTTAAATGGGGCGTATTTTTGGACACCGGAATTTTATGATCCTCATCAAAAGTCCAGGTATAGCCTTCTACTCCCGTGTAAGTCATTTTGGCCAATGCAGCATTTATCGCATCATAGTCTTTCACATCTCCGACCTCCCTGACAGCCTGGGCCCACATTTTCAAACTGACATAGGACAAATATCCGGCAGCTAACGGGTCATTTCCGTATTTTGCTCTAAATTTTTCAAGCCATGCATTTGCCTCGGGGTTCGGACCTTGCGGAAGGGGCATTACACAGACCACATCGCCCAAAATACCTCCAGCCTTCGGCCCTATGGTTTTAACCAAATCCGGCGGCATCACCCCATATCCAAAATTAATCAAGGATTGTGTGGGAGACTCCATGAACTGATCAAAGAATGTTGTAACATCAGGTGGGCTGACGATCTCAAGATGAATCCAGGCAGGTTTGATGTTCCTGATTTTGGTTAATAAGGAACCCCACTCTCTGACACCGTAAGGGACTACTTCATACATAGCCACTTCCCAGCCTTTTTCTTCGGCACGGATCTTCATGGCCTCGCCGGTTTCCGTTCCCCAGGAATCGTCAGTGACTATTATGGCAATCTTTTTGTTGGGATATTCATAGGGTAAGGAAATCATTGTGTCAAAAACATTTCTCGCCAGAGGTCTCTCCGTGTCACACATTTGGTAAATGTTTGAATTTTTTTCAGGATTTTTCCGGTATGCTTCAACCGAAGAGAGAGAGGCGTCCGCAAAAAAAGTAGGAACATTATATCTGCCAAATGCGTTAACATTCTGTCCCCAACCGGACCACCCTCCGTGAACGCTATCCACTTTGTTTTTTCCTACAAGCACAGCAGACGCTTGTATCAATTTTTCAGGTGAAAAATCCCCTATGTCAAACTGGACTGCTTTGAGTTTCTTTCCCAGCAAGCCTCCCTGGGCATTGATTTCCTCTATTCCGAATTCCAGACACTGGCAAGCGTGCCAGTTGGCCGGCAAGGCGACCAGTGCCCGAGCGGACGCTCTGGATCTGCTGATCAAACCACAGGTCATAAAGGTCACGACCCTCCGTTGCAGCTCGCCACCGCCCTTGCCGGCTATCGAAATAACGAGCACAAAGACCGCCCAACTGCTGCCTTATCCTGTCCAGTTGATCAGCGCAGGCCAGCGATGCTTGCTGGCCACTCCGGCCATCCCGGGCGGCCTGCAACCCGGTTACCAGGCTCTCAGCCGTTGCCGGCAATTGCTGCTCCCGGGCGGCCCTGACCAGATCTTGTTTCCGAATCCGGCCGCCCTGCCAGGCCTCCAGGTAGAAGTCCGGCGGCATCAACAAGCCGGTGTCGGCGCGCGCCCGCAGCTCCGTGTCGGCATTGCCAATTTTCTGCTGCCGATGTCCCCACCAGGGGTTCACCGCAATCCACCGGTCCAGGGGCCAGATGGGCGCTATCCGCTCGCAGGCCGAGGCAATTGTCCTAACGATACTTTCATTCTGAACAACGTTCCTGTTGCCGGAACATTGAGAGGTTACAGGAGCATTCATGGGCGTTCTCCGGAAGACAGCAGATAGGGGGCAGGATTGCCCTGGCTGGTGTTGGTGGCCAACCAACGTTTGGCCCAACGCCGGGTCGCCTGTTCAAACGGTCGGTCCAGATAAAAACCCTGGCTCACCGGATGATGAAAGCGCTGCAGCCAGGAGCTGTCCGGCCAAAGCTGGGTAACTAACGACAATGTCGCAAGGCTTACGATCAGGGCCCAGGCAAACACTTCGGCAACTAACGGTAATTCAGAGATACCGCTGCTTTGAAGTGCAGGTCCCAGAATGCTGTTGAGCAAGCCATACAGTGGCACCAGAGCTATTGCCATAAAAAAGACCGAGACCTTGGCTTTCGAAGAGCTTTCGCTGGGCATGCCAAATACCGCGGCGGCGACAGCCATCACCAGTAGCGCGGCCAAAATACTCTTGTTCTCGACCAGTCCCGGTGCCAACCACAGCATTGCCCCTGAAATAACAGCCGCAACCAAGGCAAAGCCGGCATTGGACAGACCGGGACGACCGGTAAAATGCACCACCGACGCTCGCACCGTGCGCCCGGACGCAAGGAATGAATGCGCTTTATAGAGGGAGTGTGCGAGCAGGTGCAACAGCGCCAGGGTGTAAGCACCCACCGCAATTTCAAAGAGCATGAAGCCCATCTGGGCATTGGTAGACCAGGCCAGAGAATGCTTGACCGAGGTTTGCGCCATCATGGTAAAAACCGCCACCAGCGCGGTGGAACCGCCCACAACCAGTAAAATCAGATGCCCCGCGGTGAACCCGTCAAAGACCGGAAACAACCGGAGCCAGAGAAAACCGCCCAGGTTGATCACACCCGCATGGAGCAGTGCAGATACCGGTGTTGGTGCCTCCATAACCCGGATCAGCCAGCCGTGGAACGGTATCTGGGCGCACTTGAGGGCTGCGGCAATGGCCAGCAACACCGAGGCCACAGTCAGTTCGGTCGAGGATGCACCCACCTGGGCTGATAGCGCATGAATCTCCGGTATCTTAAAACTTCCGTAATGACGCCAGATCAACAACACGGCGCCCACGACGGCCAGATCGCCGAGGCGGCTGGTAATGAACTTCTGTGCGGCCGCAAGCCGTGCTTCCGTCCGCTCGGGATAGAGCGTCAGCAAATGATGCAGCGCCAGACTTACCCCGACCCAGGCTCCCGCCAAAACCAGCAAGTGGTTGGTAAAAACCAGAACCAGAACACTGGTCACGGTAACCAGGAACCACGGCAAAAAAGCCCGGAATGCCAGATCGCCGCGCAGATAATCCCGGGCGTAACGCAGGATAATCCAGGCAACAAAACTCACCATCAAGGCCATCCATACCGCCAGGCCATCCGGATACAGCCCCAGTGCCGAGCCCAGTTCAGGTAAGCCGGTGTCGATGACCGGACCATCAACAATAAGCAACAGGCCGACAAGGGCAGACGCCAGTATCAGAGCACCCAGAATTCGATCGGCAATGCGCCAGCAGTGATTGAGTTTGCTCGGCGTTGCCGTCCAGTTGGCAAACCCGGCAACAGCCAGAAGCGTCACTGGCAGGGCCAGCCAGCAGGCGAGCACAAACATTGAGAAAGTAGTGATAATAACGGTCATGAAGAGCTCCTGTGTCTACACACACACTCTGCCGCCGATGCACTCATAGATAAAATGGTTTATAAAGATCATACCGTTCTTTAAAAGTGAACGAATCACAGAAAAGGCACCGCGGCATGCGCTTGAACTACCATCACCTTTACTATTTCTGGACGGTTGCCCGCACCGGGCACCTGACTCGCGCGGCAGAATCTCTGCACATTTCACAATCTGCGCTGTCCGGGCAGATCCGTAAGCTGGAGGAGAGCCTGGGGCATGACCTGTTCGTGCGCGAAGGCCGGCGCCTGAAGCTGTCTGAAGCCGGCCGGGTAGCCTTTACCTACGCCGAGGACATATTCCGGCAGGGCGCAGAGCTGCAGGCCTTGTTCAGCACTGGCCATCAAGCCAACCGGGAAGTGCTCAAGGTGGGTGCCGTAGCAACGCTATCCCGGAACTTTCAGGAGGGATTTATTCGTCCTCTGCTTGGCCGCAAAGACCTGGAGCTCAAGCTCCAGAGCGGCAGCCTGGAGGACCTGTTGCGCAGACTTTCCGCCCATCGCCTGGACCTGATCCTCTCCAACCAACCGGTGCAGGGTGACGACGAGAATCCCTGGCGCTGCCGGCGAATCGCCCGTCAGCCCGTCAGTATTATCGGACCACCCGGCATCGGAGAGCCCGGCGCCTTCCCCGACATGCTGCGCGGCCGTCCACTGATATTACCGGGGCCGGACAACAACATCCGTCAGGCCTTTGACCAGCTGTGCGATCACCATCAGATTCACCCCATTGTTCTGGCCGAAGTGGACGATATGGCGATGATGCGACTGCTGACCCGGGATAGCGGGCATATGGCGGTACTTCCTCCAGTGGTGGTCCGGGACGAGCTAAAGAACGGAAGCTTGAAGGATTACGGTGCCTTACCGGGGGTTTTTGAGGAGTTTTATGCCATTCGCATCCGCCGGCAATTCGAGTCGCCTGCGCTTAAAGAGTTGATGACCCGGCCGGCCGAACAGCTGTTGACCTTTCCGGACAATCAATCTGGTTGAAACGGTCTTTTGGTTGGCTACCCAGCCCGTTATAGTCAGGCGATAAAACAACAAGATCAGGATGCACGCATGAGCAGAGTTCAGCCAAAGAAGCCTTCCGTTCTCATTATTGGCACCGGGTTTGGCGGGATCGGCATGGCGATCCAGCTCAAGCTGGCCGGCTACGACCGGATCACGCTGCTGGAAAAAGCCGGCGCGGTGGGTGGAACCTGGCGCGACAACACCTATCCCGGTGCTGCCTGTGATGTCCAGTCTCACCTCTATTCTTACTCGTTCGAACCAAAACACGACTGGAGTCGGAAGTTTGGTGGGCAATCCGAAATCCTGGGCTACATCGAACATTGCGTTGGCAAATACGGTATTGGCCGGCACATAGAGTTCAATCGCGCCGTTGAGTCCGCCCGTTTTGATGGCCAGTCCAATCAGTGGCAGCTAACCACGGAGTCCGGGCATCACTACTCGGCTGATGTGCTGGTGACCGCCACCGGGCAGCTGAATCGACCTGCCATGCCGACCCTGCCGGGCCTGGACCGGTTTCAGGGCAGCTGGTTTCATTCCGCACGCTGGAATCATCAGGCCGTCCTCGCTGGCAAACGGGTTGCGGTCATCGGTACCGGCGCCAGCGCTATTCAATTTGTACCCGAGATCACCCGCACCGTCGCCCGCCTTGACCTCTACCAACGATCGGCCGCCTGGGTGCTGCCCAAACCCGATCGGCCGTTTACGCCGGTTGAGCAGACACTGTTCCGCAAGCTGCCATTCTGGGATCGCGCCTACCGGGCCCTGATCTACTGGAAAAACGAATCCCGCGCCCTCGCCTTCACCCGGTTCTCCTGGATACTCGACCTGTTTGCCCGGCAGGCAAAAAAAGAGGCCAAAAAATGGGTGACAGACGCCGAGAAACTCAACAGCATCATCCCCGGCTACCGTGTTGGCTGTAAGCGGATCCTGATCTCCAACGACTGGTACCCGGCGATCAATCAACCCCACCTGGATTTGATCACGGAAGGTGTTTCACACATCGATGAAACCGGTGTGGTCAGCGCCAGCGGCAAACACCGGGCGGTGGATGCCATCATTTTTGGCACCGGATTCAAAGCCAGTGAATTTTTATCGCCGATGCGCGTTACCGGCCGCAATGGGCAAGCGTTGAACGAGGCCTGGGCAACTGGCAGTAAAGCCTTCAAAGGCATCAGCGTGAGCGGTTTTCCCAATCTGTTCATTTTGTATGGACCAAACACCAACCTGGCGCACAACTCGATTCTTTATATGCTGGAGTCGCAGTTCCGCTACGTGATCAGCGCTTTGAATACCTTGTCGCAATACCCCGGTGAAGCCATGGACGTTCGCGCAGAGGCACAGACACGGTACTGTCAGGTGGTGCAGGAAGGGCTGTCCGGCAGCGTCTGGGCTTCCGGATGTACGTCCTGGTATCTGGATGAGCACGGCCGCAATACCGTGAACTGGCCCGGTTTCACCTTCAGCTATCGTTTTGCCACGCGCTCTGCCGACACCACGCATTATCAGTTTTTGCCGCCAGAACCGGGCCGCTGAGGGCGGCTCCCCGTTTAACAATACCCGAGGTTGTTGAACACAAATCCAATACATAGGATGATTGGGTGATCCCAACACCGGATGATAAACAATGCTCAAGCCAATCAAAAAAGGCTCGTTGGTGGAAACGGCCATTGAAAGCCTGCGGGCCGCCATAGCAAGCGAGCAATGGCCGGTTGGCACTCGCCTGCCCGTTGAATCCGAACTCTCTGAGGCGCTCGGTATCAGCCGCAACACCATTCGCGAGGCCGTGCGGGTTCTGGTGCACGTGGGCATGCTGGAAACCCGGCAAGGCGATGGCACTTACGTTCGCTCCAACCGGGACGCCGGAGAAACACTGCGCCGCATCGACCGGAGCAAACTGGCGGAACAGCTTGAAGTGCGCATCATGCTCGAAACCGAAGCGGCCCGACTGGCCGCCACCCGGCGCACCGAGGCAGACCTTAAAGCCATGAGTGATGCGCTGGATGCCCGAGCCGCGGCGGGCAATAATCTCAATGACCGGATCTGCCACGATAAATCGTTTCATCACGCACTGGTCCGGGCTTCTCACAATGCCGCGCTGACCGAACTGTACGATTATTTCTCCCATGCGGTAAGCCAGACCATCGAGCGAACGGAGTGGGACGACGATCTTCCGGAACCCTCGCAGGAAGATCACGAACTGCTGCTGGCGGCCATCCGACGTAAAGACGCCAACAAGGCCGAGGTGCTGTCCCGGGCTTTGCTGACGCCGAGCCTCAGCGCACTGACGTCCGGAAAAGAGATATGAAGTTTCGTGTTGATACCTTCACCCTCTTGCTGCTGGGTGCCATTGTCCTCGCCTCTGTTTTACCGGTCACCGGGCAGGCTGCGGATACCCTGGCTACCCTCGGCACCATCGCGGTTGCCCTGTTGTTCTTTTTTCATGGTGCGGCCCTGTCACGACAGCAGATTATTGATGGCGCAACCCACTGGCGCCTGCACATACTGATCACTACCCTCACCTTCGTATTCTTTCCGCTCGCGGTGATGCCGATCAACGGCCTCAGCAACCTCATACCGGAGTGGATGCCGAAAGACCTGGGGCTCGGGTTTCTGTACCTGGGAGTACTGCCGTCAGCGGTGTCGTCTTCGATTGCCTACACCGCCATGGCCAAAGGCAACGTACCTGCGGCCATTTGCAGCGCAGCGGCATCAAACGTATTCGGAATGATGCTCACGCCGTTTCTGCTGTTGCTCCTGGTGTCCACCTCCGGTGCTGCTGACTTTGCAATCGCGGATGCGTTACAGGACATCATTATGCAGCTGTTGTTGCCGTTTGCGGTCGGGCATTTGATGCGGCCCTGGCTCGGAGGTTTTCTGTCCCGGAACGAGTCGCTGATGACCCGGTATGATCAATGCGTGATCTGGATAATCGTGTATTCCGCGTTTTCCCACTCGGTGGTCAGTGGTCTGTGGCAGAACCTGCCGGTTCAGGCCGTCATACTGGCGATAGCACTGTGTTTTGGCTTGCTGGGCCTGTTTATGCTGATGGCGCGGCTAATGGTAAGAAAGCTGGGCTTCAGTCTGGAAGACGAAGCCGCGGTGGTATTTTATGGCTCCAAGAAGAGCCTGGCCTCGGGCTTGCCGATGGCCAAAGTGCTGTTTTCCGGGCACCCGGGTTTCGGCATGATCGTGTTGCCAATCATGTGCTACAACCAGATTCAGGTCATCGTGGGGGCCATCCTGGCCCAGAAATACCGCGAAAAAATCGAGCAGGCGTCAGCCGCCCATGCCTCCGAAGATCGTCGCTAGAATGATCAGGCCCGCAATCCAGCCGATGACCGCTGGCCAGAAGTTGGTCATCGGAGGTTGCTCCGGCGAATCCTGATCCGGCGCCTTGTCAGATTCCGGGTAGTTATGTGAGTCCGGGTTACGAGAATCAACGTTGCCGAAATCAGCGTTGAGAGTATCAACGTTACCAGCATCCGGGTTGCCCAGTTCAGCCACCTGATTTGCGCTCCGAACACTGGACCAGTCAAACCAGTCCCCCAGAAACTGGGCGACCGCAGCAGGAAAAGCGCCGTTTTCTGCCATCGGGCGAATCCGGGCTTCGAGCTGTCGTCCGATTTCACGTCGCAGGGCGGGTTGATCGGCCGGGGGCTCGCACAAAATAGCCTTCCAGATACCCACATCCTGCTGACGGTGATCGCTGTTCATCAGCGCCTTGATCTGGATGACCACTTCACGCGCAATTTGCGCCTGACCGGCATCGAGTTCGCGGTCATCATCGATGGCCTCCTGGAACGCTTGCTCCAGAGCACGGGCCTCGTCATCAGAGGCGAATTTCATTTGGCTCTCATAGGCTTGGCGAATGCGCTCCAGGTCGGCGGTCGGTTCAATGCCCAGAATGTTCCAGCACGTCATAAAAAATAACTCCGGAAATGTAAAATCTGCAACCTTGATAGAGACAAATTGTTTCATCTCCCCTAGGATTCAGAACAAATTAAAATAAAGCTGTTCGATCAGCAAATTATAGAACGACAACTATGTTCATTACGAATTACCTGTCAGCAAACCGATCACCTCAGCCCCGCACGCGGCCTGTCTTTCGCCTGTCGTTGTTGGCTTCGGCCATCATTGCCATGACCGCAACAACGGCCAGTGCAGTCCCGGCGGACCAAGACTTCGAGGCCAGCTTTATTGCGTTCGGCGATGACATCCCGGAAGTGTTGACGACGACACGGCTTCGTCAGCCCAAAACCCGGGTGCCGGGCAGTACCACGGTGATCACCGGCGACATGATACGCGATCTTGGCATTATGAATCTGTACGAGGTTTTTCGCCTGGTCCCTGGCATGGTGGTCAATTTCGTCGGAAGTCATCAGCCGGTCACAACCTATCATGGCACGGTGCATTACGAACAACGGCGTATGCAGGTTCTGGTGGACGGTCGCACATCCCACAGGGCGACCTTGTCGGATATGGACTGGGAAACCATGCCGGTTCCGGTGGAAATGATTGAGCGCATTGAGGTTGCCCGGGGCCCCAATTCCGCCGCCTACGGCATCAATGCCTTTCTGGGCACCATCAACATCATTACCCGCGATCCGGCCGACACCGCCGGCGTCGAGACTCGAGTCGTCAGCGGTTCCCGCGGTTACCTGCGCACCTTCGGTTCAGTCGGCGATGCCGGCCCAGACCTTGATTGGCGACTGACCTATGAGAAACGCAAATTCGATGGCTTCGACTATCAGGTAGACGGTGGCGAACGTTTCCCGTTTCGCGATGGTCATGACATCAACTCGTTTACCTTCGATTCCCGCCTGAAACTCCACGACAACATGGATATTGAACTACGTGCCGGCGTTGTCGACGGCACCAAGTATAACGATAAAGACAAAACCGCTGAGCTTAACCCATTTGACGACCCTGACATTGACGTTCGTGACTACTATCTCCAGTCCAAGCTGAATGTCCGCACCTCCGATCGTCACTTTTTCCACCTGATGGCGAGTGTTGAAAACTTCGATCGACGACAGCCTTACACCATAGCTCTGCCAGAAGAAGCAGTGGCCTGCCTCAGAAGCGGTAGCCCATTGTATGAGAGGGACAGCAATCGTGATTTTCCGTGTTTTCCGGACGGCTCACCACCCGCTGCTTTTGCAGAGGTGGATGCAGATTCCGAAGATACCCGACTGGAGCTGGAACTGCAGGACACGCTGATCATCAACAATGACCTGAAAATGGTCTCCGGGGCCGGCTTCCGTAAAGACACCTTCCGCTCGGAAACCTACTTCAACGGCCGGGGTAATAACGACCAGTCCCGGGTTTTCGGCAACCTTGAATACACCCCCCTGTCCTGGCTGACACTGAACGCGGGTGGTAACTGGGAAAGAACCAGCACCACCGACAACAGCTATTTCTCGCCCAGGCTGGCGGTCAACTTTATTCTGGCCAAACGCCATGCACTGCGTTTCGTATATTCCGAGGCGGTGCGAACCCCCGACGGCTTTGAACAAAACCCGGATTGGGGCTACACACTCACCAACGTAGGGCCAGATCAATACTCGGATCTGGAAGGCCGCCGGGTAACAACCTACGACGCTCTTGAAAACGAGGCCTGGCTAACCCTGGGCAAGACGCTTGAGGAAGAGCGCATCGTTTCAAGGGAGATCAGCTACTTTGGCCAGTTTCCTATGGCTCAGGCACTGCTGTCACTGGAAGTCAGAGGGTTCAAAGACGAACTCAGAGACATGATTAGCGGCATCATTCAATTGAAAGACTGGAGCATCGACAACAACGTTGCGGTGGATCAGAAAGGTTTTGAGATTGAGGCACTGCTCGAATACCCGAGCACGGCCTTTCGCGTCGGTTACGGCTACCTTGACCAGAATACCTGGTTTACCGGCCAGCCCTATGTAAATGACGATGGTGAAGTAGATGCCGGAAAACAAGAGCAGGCGGTGAGTCTGTTGACCCGGATGTCAGTGCGCCACTCGGGAAGCCTGGCAATCATCCAGGATCTTCCGTGGGGGCTGCGGCCAAACTCATCGGCCCAATAGTACGCCGATGAGGCCTTCAGCCCCCACGGAA